>JBBRWF010000230.1:0-7041 GCA_038249405.1 Anaerolineales bacterium | reverse complement strand
GGCATCCATGATCTCATCCTGGGTGGAGGCTTCATCGCCATCTTCGCCGTCTTCATCATCGTCGTCATCATCCAGATCTTCATCACCCGCGCGTTTCCGTTCACGCCAGAACAGCCAGCCACCCGCTATGATCAACACCAGACCAAAGGCGCCAATGCCAATGACGATATTCTGAGTGGTGTTTGATCCGGGGGCGAGCGCTACTGTGCCGGAAGGTGAACCGGTTGAGGTGACATCCAGAATTTGACCGGGCTTGAAAGCACCAGCGTTGAAGATTTGGAATTTTGTTCCATTGCCCATATCCTGGGGACCACCATCGGTGATGTTGGCGCCTTCGACCTTGATGCCCTGGGGCACGAGTATAGAAACCGAATTCGCCTTGACCGGGATTGGATGGGAGAATTGGAGCTTTTGCCCGCCAAGCAAACCCGGCTTGGGCAAGGGCAGTTCAAAGGCGAAAACAATCTGATACTGCTTCATGCCCGGAGTAACGGAGGTCGTATCGGCAAAACCATCTGCCGTGGTGATATAGCGGTCGCCAATGCCACCTTGCTCAAATTGCAGATTGCTGTAGCCCTTGGGCAATGCTACCGAAACTACCGGGCCGCCCTTTTCAGTAGCCACTATCGTTTGCTTACCAGGGTTGGTAATGATGTAATACTCAACAATCTGAACAACGTTGCCCTTGGTGTAATCCAGGATGAGGTGCACCTGGTCAGCGACCAGCCCCGAAGCATCGGTAATCGTATCAAAAAGGGTTACTGGCAGATCATAGGCGGTTTTCCCTGCTTCGGGGAAAGCCGGGTCAGATTCATAATTTGTATTTGAGTAATTCACCGAAACATAAAAGGCGCGGTTGCTCAACAAAGGAATATTTTCAAATTGATAGGTGCCCTTCGGAGAAAGAGGAGCTTCCTGAGTTGAAATTTCGCTAAATTTCTGTGTGGCGGTATCGTGTTCAAAAATGTGTAGAACAGCTTTGAGTGTATCGGGTAAGCTTGCGCCAGAACCATTGGTTACCTGGCCAGTGATGGTGCCAACCGCCTGGGTGGGCGTGCTGGTAATGGCAGGCGTGGATGTCGCAGCCGGCGCAGAGGTAGCTTGAGCGAGCGGTGTGCCATCCGGCGTGCCGGTCGGGCCGGCAGTTGCATCTGAGGTGGTTTGAGGTGTGGCTGAAGGCTCAAGGGCGGCAGTGGCGGGTACAGGTGTGGCGGTCGCAGCGGCAGCGGCCCGCGGGACAGATACGGTAAAGCCGCGCACATAGGCGGCTACAGCATAAACATCGGCATCGGGGATCAAACCGCCAAAACCAGGCATGGTTCCGACACCCTTGTTCACAAAGTTGGCGATATCGTTCTGGTTAATTTTCGCCAACAATGCCTGGTCGGAGAGATCGACATTGGGGATGGCATTGCCGGATGGGCCATGACATTGAAGGCACTGGGCTTCGTAAACAGATTTCCCTTTTTGGGCTTCCAATGCCGTGCTACCGCCCAAGGATATGGAATAGGCTACTACATCCCAGCGCTGTTGGTCACTCAGGCCGTCCTTAAAGGGAGGCATGAAAGAATTGATATTGCCTTCGGTAACGATGGTGTACCAATTGGCGGGGGCAGCCGCACGAGCGATTTCAGGTTTTCCGATTGCGGCCGGGGGCTTTTGCAATTTGGAAGCCATTGGCCCATCACCCTGACCAGTATCACCATGGCACGGAGCACATTTCTCAGCAAAAATCACCGCGCCTGCAGCGAGATCGGGCGGGCTCTGAGGAAATAACGGACTCATGGTTGGCCCAGGGGTGGGCGATTGATAATTCGGCGGTGGGGTAATGTCTGAAGCAAGTGAAATCGTACAGGCACTGAGCAAAAGAGAAAATAGCACTGCCAAAATGATGAAACGAGATTTCATGAAATAATCCTTTTCGTTATTAATTTATTCTGAACTAAATCGGCTTGCCGCAGTGGGGACAAAAACGATCGGAGCGAAGCACAGATTTGCCACACTTGGGGCAAAAGCCGCCAGATTTTTCTTTGCGCAAGGCACGACGCGATGCAACCAGCTCGTCCAGGTCGTCATCAGAAACTTCCTGTTTTTCTATCTTTTCAATTGCAGCATCAGCTCTGCGGGAAGCAATAACGGCCTCTACACGGGTTTCAGCGTCGGTATCACCGGCATTCTGAGGCTGCATGGCGTCCAACTTACGT
The DNA here is from genome assembly GCA_038249405.1 of Anaerolineales bacterium. Classification (GTDB taxonomy): domain Bacteria; phylum Chloroflexota; class Anaerolineae; order Anaerolineales; family Villigracilaceae; genus UBA5195. Next base: position 4,837 of record JBBRWF010000230.1, on the reverse strand, counting down.
AACACGTCAGATGCGCGCTGTATAAGGCTGGCACGCATGACGGGGTAATCTTGAGCAGGGATCTTGTTCAATGTATGATCAAAATCCAATTCTTGCAAAGCCGTGATCAAACGGTCTCGCTCTGCCAGTAGAGTGGAAAGTTCCTGATCATCCGCAGAGATAGACGAGAAGCGACGGCGTTCCAAGAAAGGGCGGGCCACAAATAGCCCGGTTAACAAACAGACAGAAAGCAAAAGAAAAATTGCACCAATATCCATAGTTTCTCTATTTCTTAATCAAAGGGTCGACGATGGCATGAATTTCAGCTTCAGTTGTAAAGGGGCCGATTTGAGCATAGGCCAATTTGCCATCTTTATCAACGAAATATGTTTCTGGAACACCTGTGATACGGAACATTTGTGAGATGCGAGTACCAAGATCGGGGCCATTCGGATAAGTAATCTCGAACTTTTTGAGGTAACCGCGAGCTTCTGGCTCAGTATCGACGTAGTCAACACCGATGAAAACCACCTGACCGCCCGGTTCGTAGAAACGCCAGGCAGCCTCCAGCTCAGCAGCTTCCTGCTCACATGGTTTGCACCACGAAGCCCAAAAGTTGATCACAACAACCTTGCCCTTAAGTGAAGAGAGGTTTACTTCAGTTTTATCCTGAAGTTTATAACCATCAAAGAAAACCAGAGGAAATTCCGGCAAAGAATCGCCGATCTGAATGGGCTTTTGCTGGGTGCGGCGAAGGCCTAAAGCCACCAGGGTAAGCAAAGCTAAAAGCGCACCCCAGATAATAATTTGCGCCCAAACCGGTACACCACTCCGGGGCGCCGGAGGTGGTGCAGAGCTAGTTTCTGACATGAACATTCTCCTTGAAAGGGATACTACCAAAGTCTCCAGACTCTGGTCCCCTGCTAATTTCTCTTTTTCAGTTCTTCTTCCACCCGACGTAAATAGTCATCCGGAGCAGGTGCTTCTTCCGGCTCGCTCTCGACCAGGGCGGGCTTACGCATGGATTGTAAGGCGCGGAATAAAATATAGACGCCGATCAACATTAAAACAGGTGGAACGATATAGACCAGCCAGTTAAGGCCCTGTCGAGGGGGTTCAGATAGTACACGCGCACCGTACTGAGTGGAAAAATATTCCTTTATCTGATCGGCTGTCCAGCCTTCGCTGAGTTTTGTGCGAATCAACTCACGCCATTGGGCACAGGCCTGGGTAGGACAAACATCCAACGGGGTGTTTTCGCAGACCGGGCAAAACAGTTGACTGGCCACCGCATTTACCTGATCGTCAGACGGCAGAGGACCCTGGGCATTCACCCGACCAAACCAGGCAAGCGCCAGAACAGTCATTGCCAAAAAAATCCATAAATTGCGTTTCATTTACTTCTCCGCCTTCCAAATACCATCAGGCAGACAGTGCACCGACCCGATTTCACAGGCAAAACTTTGAAGAAACTCAAAGATCTTGCTGGACGGATAGGTGCACTGCTGCCCGTATCTTCTAAAAATTTAATCTGCAGAACCCGGTTGGTAAACTGCCTTTTGATCGCGGCGTATGCGCGCCGGAGCGTATTCTGGATCCTTATCGGGCCAGGCTGCAACCACAGAACCCACGATCATCAACAGCGACCCCAACCACAACCAGTTCACCAAAGGATTATGGAAAACCTTGAAGGTGGCCCCGCTGGATAGAATAGGCTGCCAATCGACTAGAATGACATACAGGTCATCTTCCATGGTAGAACGCACGCCAGGGATGGTCATAGGCTGCTGCGATTCGTAGAAGTAGTCGCGGCGAGGATAGAGCTCGCCAAGGTTCTGACCATTACGTTCAACCGAAATCACGGCGCGCGCCACGTTGCGGTTGTCATTCGTGTCAAAGAGCGCCAGGTCTTTATAGGTGATGGAATAACCGTCAATTTTTAGCGACTGGCCCTGGGCGATCGTACCTTGTGTCTGGGTCTGGAACATTTCGATGCCGATAATACCCAACGCCATCAAAACAACAGAAAGATGGATAAGGTAACCACCATAGCGGCGGCGATTACGACCCGCCAGACGCCAGAGAGCCAGACCAATATTCTCGTTCTGCGCCCGGCTGCGGGCGACGGCTGCACGCCAGAATTCATACAGCGTAATAAGAGCGGTTACAAAAACCACAAAGAAACCCACAATGGCGTAAACATCACGGACGCCGGCTACAAAAATCACAGCCAAAATCGCTACAACAGCGACAAGCAGGGGTTTCCAGATGGCATTTCCAAGGGTTTTAGCTGTGGAGTGCCCCCAGGCAGAGAGAGGTGCAATACCCATCAGGAGCACTAAAGCAGCAAATAGCGGACCAGTGGCGCGCTCATAAAAAGGCGGACCAACGGTCACTTTTTGGCCTGTAGCCAGCTCTGATATGAGTGGGAAGATCACACCCCAGAAGCAGACGACCAGAATGCTAAGGAAAAGCAAGTTGTTGAGCAGGAAAAGCGCCTCGCGCGATAACATGGATGTCATCTGCGCTTCAGATTTGAGATCCGCCCAACGGTAAATGAGCAGGCCGACCGAAATGACAAAGGTCATACCGATGAAGATAAAGAAGGCCGGGCCAATTGCGCTTTGAGCAAAGGCATGTACAGAAGAAAGCACGCCAGAACGGGTGAGGAAAGTACCGAAGATGACCAGTGCATACGTCAAAATGATCAAGATCATGTTCCAATACTTGAGCATGCCGCGCTTTTCCTGGATCATGACGGAGTGCAGGAAGGCGGTACCGGAGAGCCAGGGCATAAATGCGGCGATTTCGACCGGATCCCAGCCCCAGTAACCACCCCAGCCCAATACGTCATAAGCCCAACGCCCGCCCAACAGCAAACCCATTGAGAGAAACAGCCAGGCAACGATGGTCCAACGGCGGGTGATACGAATCCAACGGTCATCGGTGCGACCGGTGACGAGCGCAGCAATCGCAAAAGCAAAGGGGATGACAAAGCTGACAAAACCCAAATAAAGCATGGGGGGGTGAATAATCATGCCTGGATGCCGCAGCAGCGGGTTCAGACCGCGTCCATCAGGAGGGCTGAATGGGATGGACCCAGCCGGTTGGAACATAGCGGTTATGATTTCGCCGCTGATTGTTTGCCAGTATTGACCAAAGGGGTTTTCGTAGAAAATTACCAGACCCACAAAAAAGGCCATTGTCACGCTGGATACAACAACCACCCAGGGCAAGAATTCACGATCACGATCCCACTTGCGCAGGGTAACCGATGTGGCAAAGGCGGACATCAACCAGGCCCAAAAGACAAGCGAACCAGACTGACCACCCCACAAGGCGGTAATCTTGAGGTACATGGGCATGGAACGACTGGTAACCTCATAAACAAAGGCAACATGATATTGATCTGTCACCAAAAGATAAATGAGGCTAAGCGCTGAAAGCGAAATCATGGGGAAAGTAAGCAGCATCGCAAGCCGTGAGCTTTCCACCCATTTTTGCGATTTATTAATATACCCATAAATGGCCGAACCAATGGCATAAATCGCCAACACAAACGATAAAACTAAAACGCCATAACCAAAGTCTGCAAACATAAGCATTCTCCATTAAGACAGGTAGTAATGACGTGTGTCATTACTACCTGTGAAAAACAATCAATTCCCCTGGGCTTGCTTGGGGACGGCTTCCTCGTATTTTGTCGGACACTTAAGCAGAAGTTCATCTGCGTAGAAAACACCATCAGCGCCCACGTGCCCGGTCATAATGGCCTGAGCTTCATTACGCATCAGGTCGGGTTTGACACCAACATAAACGACCTTCATCTTGGAGCGGCCTGGGTCAATGACGGCCTGGTGCAGTACTTCTGCCAACCCACCTTGCTTTTCGATCTCGGAATTATCGCCAGAGACATGCGCAACATTAAAGGTGAGTGTTAAAGTAGAAGAGTCATAATTAATGGTATCGCCAATGACAGCACCCGAAACGCGAATGTTTTTATCAACAATACTCGCGCCTTTTGAGTTTAGTTCATCTACAGTTAAGAAGTACTGAGCACTTGCCTGCGTAGATGACGCGATCAAATAGACGACCGCAGCCAAAATCAACAGGCCGCCGAGAAAGAATTTTATACGAGGGGACGACATAAATACCTCCAGAGATAGTAATGACATTTAGCAACACTATAGATTCTACACAATTAGATTAAGAAATGCTGAAAATGACCCCCCTTTTTGCATGACAATTGTCATATTAACATACCTGATTTATCCTAAGCTATCCGATTCAAGGGAAAAAGTGTTTTCCAAGCTATAAAGCGCTGTAAAAGTGCATATAAACAAGCTGCCAGGTGTGATCTGGGAGTCAGACAAAAAGAGGAAGCCTGCCACAGGCATCCTCTTTTTGTCTGAAAAAATTGGCTTTATGCCGGTACTGTATTGCCTGTATTGCCTGCCAAAACAGGTTCGTGGACGGTTTCGTGTTCCTTCTCGTAAATCGTATGGTCCACAACATGCAGATAGCGAATGCCGAGAGACAGGAGCATGACTCCGTAAGCGATGATACCGCCGCCAGCCAACCATTCCACCAGGGATGGGCGGTACATGGTATAGCTGACAGTTGGCGCGCCCGGCAGGTAAGAAACCACGACCAGTTCTCCGACGAGGTTGGCATCCCAACGAAAAGCCACGACCCCGGCAGCTACCAGTCCAACAGCCAGCATACGCAGTAGAGGGTTCTCACGGGTACTCTTTTTCAGCAACAGGATCATCGGCAGAACCGCGCCAAGCAGAATTTCGCCAATCCAAAAGTTGAAGGAGAGCACGCCACTGGTCAACACATTCAGGCCCTCAGTTCG
>JBBRWF010000229.1:0-7052 GCA_038249405.1 Anaerolineales bacterium | reverse complement strand
CGAGCTTTGCCTCGGATGGGCGACCCTGTTCGTCCCAACCCATCATGCCGTAATACAGCTTGAGCGCGCGCTCAAAATCGCGCCTGTCAATCGCATGGCCCTGCAAAGTTCCCGCCCGCATTGGCTCGAAGAAGCGATCCGGCAGGGTATCATCGGCCGAACTGAAACCGAACATGACATTGAAACTGCGCGCAAGGGTTACGCTGCGTTCGCCGCATTTAAGCAGCTCAAACAAACTTGTGCGCCAGCCGGTGGCACAAGCCACAATTTCGGTCAACTGGTTCAGACTTAGCGCACGAAACTCGGGTACAGCTGTAAAAATGCACCAATCCAACACATCGTGTAATGCCCAGATATATTGCAAGTAGACAAACAGGCGCACCTTTTCCCCGCTCAGACTTTCGGCAGGTACCGGGTCAAATAACCCCACCGGGGCCAGATCTTCAAGATCAACCCAATCGTATTCGGTTGCATATTTACCGGGTTTGGTAAACCAGGGGTCATGCGCCGCCTGGAGGTGATCCGCGCCAGTCGGTGAAACTGCATACCCCAGGCCAACACCCCACTTTCCACGAGGTTCGTGATTCGCAAGTTCTTGACCTTTGACCTGAATGGCATACTGCTCTGTGCCACGGCCAATCCGGCGGGCGGCGGCACGGCTGCCTTCCGCCAGTACATCCCCAAAACCACTGCGGGAGGCGATCATCTCGATCAGGGAATAATTATTTTCGGGGTCATTCCACTTCAGGTCGATCCCGCCAGTATCGTCTTTTGTGATCAAACCTCTTTCAAAACATTCTACCGCCCAGGAAATGGACCCCCCGGTGGAAATTGTATCGAGCCCAAGCTTATTGCATAGTTCGTTGCAAGCAGCCACGGCATAGACGTTATCAACGCCCAGGTTGGAACCAAGCAGCCCGATCGATTCAAATTCCGGGCCGCCGTATTTGCGCGTCACTTTGAAAGGGCCACTTTCGCCTTCAAGGGATCGCTTGCAGGACTCAGCGCAGGCGAAGCAGGTCTCCGTCTTTCCATTGAGCACCTTTTTCATGTTTTCGCCGCCAATCGCTTCAGCGCCGGCGAAGGAGCCATCCTGGAAATTGTAGGTAGGCAGGATTCCCTGAACGCTGACCGGCACGATCCCCTTGGAAGTCCCTAATTCGTGGTGCAGGGTCAGCGAAGGGCCAATCTTTGTGCCCTTAACAAACCACTGGGCCAGCTTTTTCAGGCCATCCGGATCAGCCACTTTCAACTGGCGATGGCTGCCGTGGACGGCGATGGCTCGCAGATTCTTACTGCCAAAAACTGCCCCCAAACCGCCTCGCCCGTGAAAGTGTTTTAAGTCATCCGTGACATTGGCAAAGCGCACCAGTTTTTCTCCCGCCGGTCCGCATTGTAAAACACGTACTTTCTCGCCATGGGCCTGGCGCAAAGCATCCTGTACATCACCGGTTACTTTGCCCCACAGATCCCCGGCTGGCAAGATTTCAACCTTTTCATCTTCAATATAAATATAAACTGGTTCTTCTGCGCGGCCATCAATAATCATGCCATCGTAACCGGCAAATTTTAGCTCGGGGCCCCACCAGCCCCCGCACTGCGAATCCGCCAGGCCGCCGGTCAGGGGAGAAATGGCGGCGCAGGTATGGCGTGCCTGCCCGGAGATCGGCGCGCCGGTCACTACCGAGGTCATCAAGGCCAGTTTATTCAGGGGCGAAAGCGGATCTGTGCCAGGCACAATTTCACGCAGCAAATAATACAACGCCAGGTTGCGACCGCCCATGTAACGACGATATATCAACGGGTCCGGCTCTTCCACGCGCACCTGCCGTGAGGTGAGGTCGACTCGCAAAATTCTGCCCCAAAAACCGCAATATTTCTGTTCCATGCCTACCTCCTAATTTTTTTGAAAAAGGGGTGTTGGATTAGTATGCGCTTTCAGCGCATATTGGCCCGACAACATCCTGCATGAATTATTTCCAGATCTGCCAGGGGATGTCCGACAGGCGACAGAAAGCAATCAACTCTTCGGTCAGGTTACCCGATACCATGTGGATGTGGTTGGAGCCAAAACGGGTCAAAAAATCCATTCCGGCCGCGCAACGCACAAATGCTTTTGGAAAACAGGGTGTCACCCGTTCGAGATCAGCAGTATCTGGCTGTACAACATCACCAGGCACGATCGCCATCCAGTATTCGCCATTCTTACGGCACAAGCGCGCCAGGGTGATCTTCTGAGGGGAAACCACGCCGGAAACTGCCCCGCCGCCGCCCTGACCAAAGACATGAGCCCCAAGTTTGAAGCTGGAAAGCCCACTGGCATCCTTTTCCGTCGCACCAAAGGCGGCCGGGATGGCGCCGCAGTTGGCCAGAGTCCACAGCCCGGCAGCAGCATTGAACCAGCGTACGTCGAGAAGAGCGGCTGGCTGACCACCCGAAAGCAGGTGCAGCAGCTGCATGGTCAGCGCGCCATCCGCATCCGATTCACAGGCGTGGATGGTCAAAGGCTTCCCACCATCGGCATCCAGGGAACCGCCCAACAGCATGTGCGCAACACACTGGGTAACATAGCCATCGCTGAGTTCAGGCTGGCACTTAACCCCTACGAAGTCCAGGCCCAGACGCTCCACAAGCTGCCTGGTCGCCAGGTAACTGCGCACCTGGCGTTCAAAAGCCAGAGATGTAAAATTGGCGGCAAAGTCAACACCACCCAGGCGTTGTCCCAACCAGTCTTTGTGACGATCGACTTCATCCTGGGGCAATGACTCTGCCAACTTTACAATTTCAAGTTGGTCGATCATTTCAATATCCACACCAAACAGGCGCTGCCACTGAACCGGGTCCGCTACAGCTGTAAGAATGCCCAGGCTGCGCCCGCCAAACAGACCAAGAGTCTGCCCACGCAATGCACTGCGAGCGGCTGCCGCCAGAACAAAGGCACGTACCAACTTGCGGGAGTCATCCGTTTCGTGGCCGAAAACCCGCACATGGGTCAGACCCACCTGATCCAAAGCGCCGCCTGCTCCCAACATGCCAACCATACTCGATGTATCGGGTCGGGTGTTGCCCAGCAGCAGAATAGGTAATTTGAGTTGCCCGGCAAGCTTGACAGAAAAAATCGGATCGCCCCAGATCGGCAGGTGGAGGATCAAGGCCTGCACGCCTTCTTTCTGGCAAGCCCTGGCAAAATCCATCACATCCGCTGTTGTCTGTAATACCTTCGATTCAAGCGGCTGAAATTCATCACGCAGCCAGTCCAACGCGGCGAGTTCTTCTTCCACCAACTCTTTGCGCTTTGCAAAAAAATCGGAACGGCTGTCTGCAATGTGAGCTACTGCGAAGAATGTTCTCATAATGATTCCTTGATCGATTAATTTTGTTTCCTGGCGCTGTTGAGATATACCGCCAATAAGATCACCAGGCCTTTGATGGCTGGCTGAAGAGTTGGCGGAACACCCAGAAGGTTCATAATATTGTTCAACACGCTCAGGATCACCACACCGATCAGCGTGCCCGAGATTGTGCCGCCTCCACCCGAAAGACTTGCGCCGCCAATTGACACAGCTGCAATCGAATCCAGCGGAATCCAGGCACCTGTTTGCGGGTCGCCCATGCCGACCCTGGCTACAAAGAGCACGCCGCCCACACAGCACAGGGCTGCCGAAATGACATATACGGCCATTTTCACCCGCCGTGTGGGGATACCGGACAGGAAAGCTGCTTGTTCATTTCCACCGATAGAAAAAATGTAATGACCAGTGCTCGAGCGCAGGTAGAGCGCCACAAGCACCACAAACAGGATGCAGATAAAGAGCGGATAGGGGATACCCAGCAGGGTATTTTTATAAAAAGCGCTCAGCCCGGCTGGAATTTCAGCGCCCTGCATGCCGGCATAGATTGCCCCGCCACCGCTGAGCACCTTGGCAACCGACGAAATGATCTGCATGCTCGCCAGCGTGACCACAAAAGCTGGCAAGCGCACATAGGTAACCAGAAAACCATTGACCAGGCCAAACATCATGGTGACAACAAGCGCAATGAAAATTGAGGCTGCCATGCCATAATCTTGGAAGAGAACAAACAACACGCTCGAAATGGCAACCAGCGAACCTACACTTAGATCGATCCCACCTGTGACGATCACCAACAGTTGAGCCATGGCGATAACGATCAACAAGGCGTTCTGGGAAATCAGGTTTACCAGGTTCTTAGGTTGGAGAAAGACGCCCTGGCTGAAGATCGAAGCCAGCACAACCAACCCGACCAGGATGGCCATGATCTTAACCACGGCCTGGCTATCAAAGCTTGTTGCGCGATACTTTTGAAGAAGGGTCTGCATAAGTTGTACTCCTTGCTTAGCGGCTGCGGTTTACACGACGGAACTGGCTGAGAGCAACAGCTGCCAGGATCAGGACGCCTTTGATCGTGCCTTGCCAGTACGGCGAGATGCCAAGCAGGTTAAGGATGGAGTTGATCACTCCAAAAAGCAGCACGCCGACAACCGTGCCCGAGACCGTGCCTATTCCGCCAAACATATACCCACCGCCAACAATCACCGCGGCGATGCTTTCCATTTCGTAGCCATTTCCGCCTAACGGCGAGCCGGAGCTGAGGCGGGCGGTCCAGATGATGCCGCCTACAGCGCTGAGTACACCAGAAAGAACGTACACCAGCAGTTTGATATTCTTTACATTAATGCCCGAGAGACGCGAGCTTTCTTCACTACCGCCAACTGCATAGATATGCCGTCCGAGTCGCCTTTGACCAAGGAAAAATGCCAGCGCCAAACTTGCTGCGCCCCACAAAATAGCCGATACAGGAATGCCTGCCAGGTTGCTGCGCCCAAAATCGACAAAGGACTGGACATCGATCGACACAGGCTTTGAATCTGAGAAAAGCTGGGCCAGGCCGCGGGCTACACCCAGCATACCCAGGGTCACCACAAAAGCAGGGATTTTCGTCCGTGAAACCAGGAAGCCATTGATCAGGCCAAAAAGAGCACCCATTACAAGCCCGCCAATCACGGCCGGGACGATCCCGGTGGATTTCATCAGTACCGCCGTGACGATGGAAATCATTGCTACTTGAGCTCCCTGGGAGAGATCAATCCCGGCAGTCAGGATTACAAGCAACTGGCCGAGCGCAAGAAACCCAATGATCGCGTACTGGAACAGGATGGCCGAGAGGTTCAGGCTGCTTGCGAAATTTTCAACAAAGAGCGCGCCCAGCAAACAAACGATGATCAGAGCCATCAATGCGCTGTTTTTTTCTGCGAACATCATCAGGCGGGGGGATAACCGGGTTCTCATATTGCTTCTCCCAACTGCAAGGCGATCGAAAGCACTTTTTCTTCTGTGGCTTCATTGGCCGAAAGCTCGCCAGCAATGCGTCCCTTTGCCATCACCAAGATCCGGTCAGCCTGGGTCAGGATCTCGGGCAGGTCGGATGAAATCATCAGAATGGCTTTGCCTTGATTTTTCAACTGCTGCATTATTTTATAAATTTCCATCCGAGCGCCAACGTCAACACCGCGGGTAGGTTCGTCCAAGATCATCACGTCGCATCCAGCCAGCAAAAGTTTTGAAAGGACCACTTTTTGCTGGTTTCCACCGCTCATGTATAGTACCTGTAGTGCTGGCCGGGGTGGTCGAATATCAACGGCCTTGATCACGTCATTTACCAGGCGGCGGATTTTTCCCCAGGGGACCAAGCCAAAGCGTGATGCTTTTTCAACCGCGCTGTAAGCAATATTTTCAGATACGGAACGTACCAACACAAGGCCTTCTTCTTTGCGGCTTTCGGGCAGCATCCAGATGCCCTGCATCAGGGCATCTCGCGGGGAGCCCACTTTTATCAGCTTTCCATGCAGAGAAATACTGCCTTTGTCCAAACGGTCCGCCCCAACCAGCAAGCGGGCCATTTCGGTGCGGCCGGCCCCCACGAGCCCGGCTACGCCCACAATTTCGCCGCCCCGCAGGCTGAAAGTGGCATTCTCAACCACTCCACTGCGGGTGATGCCATCGGCGCGGAACAGCTCTTCGCCAAAGGATTGGCTGCCATTACGCTGAGAAAGGTCGATATCACGACCGACCATGGCCTTGACCAGTGAAGATTTATTAAATTCTGTCACAAGGCCGCTGCGGATCAATATGCCATCCCGCAGGACAGTCACACGATCGCCGATGCGGAAAATTTCGTCCATATGATGCGATATATAAAGGAGAGCAATCCCCTGTGATTTCAACTTTTGGATGATGCTGAAGAGTAGATCAACTTCTGAACTTGCAAAGACTGCTGTTGGCTCATCCAGGATGAGCACCTTGCTATTTAAAGAGAGCGCCTTGGCAATAGCGACCATCTGCTGGCAGGCGACTTTAAGATTGCTGACCGGCACATCAATATCAATTGAAGCGCCCCAACTTTCAAGGATTTTTGTGGCTCGCTTGCGTAACACGGGCCAATCGATATTGCCGTTCGGTTTAAGAGGTTCGATGCCCAGGGATATGTTTTCGGCCGCACTCAGAGTGGGTATCAGGTCGATTTCCTGGTAAATGGTGTTGATACCATGTTCGCGAGCCCAGTGCGGGTTTAAGTTATTGAGCGAATCACCCAGGTAATTGAGGTTTCCGCTATCCGGTTGGTAAGCGCCTGACATGATCTTGATCAGGGTTGATTTGCCAGCGCCATTTTCGCCGACCAGGCAGTGCACTTCGCCTGGGTAAAGGTCGATGTCCACTTCTTTGAGCACCTGGATGCCGGCAAAAGATTTGCAGATCTTACGTAAGCTGAGAACAGGAGGCTGGGTTTCCACAGATTTGGTCCTTTTCAAGGAGAAGGGAAGGCATGTTATAATCCGGCGGATCTTCCTGAGGCATGTCATGCTGGTCTGAGCACCCACGGACGCCCTGGGGAGGTCCTTTTTTTGCATGACGGAGGAAAGTCTTTCGGTGTTTCTCTGCCTTTCCCTTCTCTTCTCAAATCTAAATTCTGTAACTAGAATTCCAGTCCAGCAGCCTTGATCTGGTCCAGGTACTTCTGGGCTTCTTCTTTCT
>JBBRWF010000228.1:0-7069 GCA_038249405.1 Anaerolineales bacterium | reverse complement strand
TGAACAAGGTACGCCGATTTCCATTCTTCCCACATGGCATTGGAAAACCCATCATTTCCCAGGCAGACACGAATGCCTTTTGCAAGCATTTGCTCTACTGGCGAAACGCCAACAGCGTTGTTCATGTTTGAACGGGGTTGATGCGTTACCCAGGTTCTTGTTGCGGCTAATATTTCCATTTCGCTTTCATCAACATGAATGCAGTGAGCAGCAATGCTGTGCGAACCAAGGATTCCATGTTTCTGCAGCCAGTTGACAGGGCGTATTCCTGCCGCTTTTTGAACGGCCTGCCCATCATCTTTACTTTCTGAAAGATGGATGTGAAAACCGGTGTCGTCATTTACGGCTGCCCGGCATAGTTCCAGGGTTTTGTCTGACAGGGTGATGGCGGCATGTAACCCGAAAAGGGCCGAAAGATTGGGGCCGTATTTTTTCACTTCTTTTAGAAAGCGGACATTTTCGGTGATGCCCGCTTTCGCTTTATCTTGACCATCACGGTCGGTAACTTCGTAACACAAGGCTGCCCTGACCCCGGCCTGGCTGACTGTTTCGGCGATAACATCCAAAGAGCCATCAATAAAATTGGGAGAGGCGTGGTGGTCAACCAGGGTGGTTGTGCCGTGCTTGATGGCGTCTACCAGACAGAGCAGCGCGGAATAGCGTACGTCTTCTTCTGTCAGTGATTTGTCCAGCGGCCACCAGAGCTTATCCAAAATCTGGGAGAAGTTGGCAGGTGCTTCACCTGGTATCGCCATGCCTCGCGAAAAGGCACCGTAGAAATGCGTATGTGCGCAAATATTACCGGGCATCACTAATTGTCCGCCCGCATCTATGCCGGGTGTATTGGGATAGCGTTTTCTCAATTCGATTTCTGGGCCTAACTCAACAATTTTTCCATCGTTTACGTAAATTGCCCAACCTGGCAGAACCTGATTGGGTTTTTCCCAAGTGATGAGTGTGGCGTTGTATATGAGCATGGTTTCCTCAGTCAATTTTATCCAAGACCAAATTTCTGGGGAGGCGGCAAAGTGACCCCGGCAAGTGCATATTCAGAAAGTACCTGGAAAATTGCTTCTCGAGCATCTTCATTTCTGCTAAAAATGTAAGGATACAGGTCAGCAAAAACGTTTTCTGATGAAGTGTTGCGCAGGTAGTTGAGGGACGGGCGAATATATTCGGGGTCGCCGTTCCTGATTGCCAGAAGCAGGATGTCGGTGGCGGGCTGCCCAGGAGAAATTCCCATGCCATATTTTCCTGCGTACTCGATCAACCACGGCGTTTCTGACGGAACGGATAGTTTCATCGGAACGTGGATATCTGTGGTGTTACGCATGTTGATAATTTCGCTTGCCACGCTGCGCACGGCCCATTGCTCGTCATTAACCTGAGTCTTTTCGATGAGTTCCATGGCCAATGGCTCTGGAACACGCCCCAAGCCGTAAACGATTGCACGCCGTAATAGAATATCATCGCTGGTAATGCCTTCACGCAAGGCCTCGCGACCATCCCCGCTGTGGTTTGCAAGAGCCTCGGCTGCTATTACGCGCAATTCTTCATCTCCGTGCAGGAGGGCTTTCGCAACTTCCTCGAGAGCTTGTGATGAACCGATGGATACCAGAGCAAGACAAGCAGCATGGCGCGCAGCACTGGATGAATGGTTGACAACATCGATCAGACCCTCAACCGCTTTGGTGTCTCGCATTATGCCAGAGCCAAGTGAGGCAAGCTGGCGCAGTTCGTTATAAGGGGCTCGCATTAATTGGCGGAAAAGTGGGCTGGCTGATGTATCTCCACTGAAAGCAAAAGCTGACAAAGCCTGGCCTCTTAACCCTAGCGGATGATCTTCATTACTTAATATTTGTACCAGGGTACTCATCACTGTCCCACGCCAGGGAGCCTCACGAGGAGCATCTCGCAGCAGGCGGGCGGCAATAAGCTGCGGACGCATCAAGATCGGATCCTGCGCAGCGAGGAGTTCATTTACAAGGTGAGTTGCATCGCTAAAGGCAGCCAGATAGCGGAGAGTAGTGGTTTGGCCGGACCAGGCTGGTTGTTTGAGAAGCTCGTTACCAACTGTAGAGGCGTCCAGGCCTTTGCCTGCCAGATAGCCCTGGAAAATTGGATGAGAAAAGCGAAAACGATTGCCTGCGTGTATTGTTAGAAGGCCGGTGGCGGCAAGTTTTGAAATTACATTGGAATCAGCCGCCTGGCGATGCGAAGCAGTTGTTTTTGTTCCTGGTTTTGTTTGAAGAATGGCGCTCTCGGAAGATTTGTGTTCAGGATCGGATGAATCTATCTCGGGGGCGGCATTTTCGCCGGGTGCAGTTTTATCAATCGTTTCGAAGGCTCTGGTCCATTCGATCGCGCGACGTTCGTCAAAAATAGAAACACCCTGCAAGCTGGCCTGTGACCCAATGGTGATGGCTGCTTCGGGATTTAATCCAGGGGGTAATAGCCGGCGAAAATGGGTTTCGATGGCATCCACACCCCGGGCTCCGCGAGTATCCCCGGCATAGGCTCCCCATATTTTTAATGTGAATTCAAAAGGAGTTAAACCGGAATTATCAGTTTCTAGCCAGCGATTGAGAAGGACAGAGTCAATTGGGGCTACATTGCTGCGCGCCCACGATTCAGATTCAACATATTTTTGCCAGAGAGCTGTCCATTTATTCAGGAAATTAGATTGTTGTTGGGATGTCCACGGCATGATGGATAATGGAGCGAAACCCAACGAGAGAATCCCATCCACATACTCAGGAGCACCCGTGGTAATGATACGGATTTTTGGATATTGCCGAAGTATTACACGGATAAAGGCTGATACTTCTTGTATGCCGGTTTGCGGAAGTTCATCGACACCATCGATGAGCAATAAAGCCCGTCCACTGGTAAAAGAATACTGAACAAAGCCGGGAATGCGAGCGGCATCAAAGACTCCCGCTACTTGACCAAGCTTATCCGCAATAGGTGCAAGGAAATCTTCCGGTTTTTTGGGGTTGGTTAACGGCAGTCCAAGATCGGCGGCGTGGATTAGAAAGGGGATGTAATGATGATGGGCCTGTAAATCGGCTGACCGGTTTGATATTTGGGATGCCAAATATGCAAGGGTAGTAGTTTTACCGGCTCCGGGTTGTCCAATAATGACCAGGTTCCGATTCCCGGAGAGTGCCTGATTGATTGAAATTGTAGGTGCGCCATAAAAAGTGCCTAGCTCTGGATAATTGGGTAGAAATGGTATTGCCGTTTCTACAATATCAACATGGCTACGGGGAGAATTGGGCTCATGAATAATGGGGGGTGCAAGTAAACGAGGTATTTCCAGGATTTCATCCAGCGGAAATAGGGATGCAGTCAGATGCATAGTCTGGGTTTGTTTGTATAAGGTTTTTCGGTGGGCATCTTCCAGAGCAGAGCTTGCGCGTTGGCTGCGTTCTTTTTTCTTTTGCTGCCAGGTTTCGATGAAATTTTCGAGCATGGGGCGGGTAAATGCAACGACCCACCATATGACGGAGGCAACAGCCATGCCAAGGATGAATGATATGGTATCGATGCGGAATTTCATAATTCAGCCTTTTAAGAATTAGTTTGAATATAAAATTCTGCCACACATGGGACAGAGTATTAGCTGGCTGGAGGTGCGCACTGACTGCGCATAGCCGGGAGTAAGGGATGATCCACAGGTGTCACAGGAGTTTTCTATAACCTGCGATACGGCCAACCCGGAGCGTTTTAGCCGCAGGGAATCGTACAGGTTGAGAGAGGCTGCATCAATGGCTGGCAGAACAGCGTTGCGCTGGGTGATCAGGTTTTCTACATCTTTTTGGAGAGTTAATAATTCATTTCGTAAAGCCGCGTTTTCTGTTATGACTTTCCCCTGGATTATTTCTGAACCTTTTTTGGCGGTTTCTCGTACTGCGACAGCTTCTTCAACTTCCATCATTATTTTTAGCTGTTTGTCATCCAGGATGCCAAGTTGACGTTTTAGTGAAACAATTTCGTGCTCAAGATCTTGCAGTTCTTTGGGGTTTTTGATGCGCCCACTGTACAGACTCGATTCAACTTGTTCAAGCTTGATGCGCTGATTGGTAGATTCGTATTCCGCTTCTTTAAGCGCCTTTTCAGCCAGATTGAGGGCTGTTTGTGCAGAGGTAAGTTGCCTGGCGGCGCCGTCCAACTCCGCATTATTCGCCAGGGATGATTGAACTGAATGCAGGCGTGGTGTGACCTGACTTAAGCGGCTGTCGATCTGTTGCAGACGATAAAGCAGAAGGGCAATACTCATTCTGGGAATTATACTCGGAGTAGAGGTTGAAAGAGTTTAATAATCACGAAACGCTTATTATAAGGAGTCGTGCAAGGAAGATTGCCAGGAAGTTAGGAAATATCGACTCACTGGCCTTTATCCACAAAATCAACCTATGTAAAGTCCGCTATATGGAGGCAGGTTTATGTTAATTTTGCCGTCTGTGACTGCGAAGGGGCGGTTATCGAGTAGGCTGCGAAGGGTTTGACCTTCGTGCCAAAGTGTTTGCGCGGGGATTTGAACAGTTTCATTTCTGGGAGATAAGTTGATGATGACCAGGGTTTTTTCTGCGCCAAGGGTGCGAGTAAAGGCATATAACCCGGCTGCAGAATCGAGTGTAATTCGTGAATACTCGCCATGACGCAGGGAAGTGCGGGTTCTACGGGTGGAAATGAGGTTTTGTACCCAGGGATGCAGGTCGGCTTTCCAGTCTGCCGGGTTCCAGGGGAAGGCACGGCGACAATCTGGATCTTTGCCACCTTCCAGCCCAATTTCATCTCCATAGTAGATGGCAGGAGCACCCGGGTAGGCGAAAATGAACATAAAGGCAAGTTTCATTTTGTTTATATCGCCCCCGAGCACGGTGAGGGCGCGTTCAGTGTCGTGGGAACCAAGGGTTACATACATTGAATAGACATTTTCGCGCGGGTAAATGCTGAACATGCGCTCGACTGTATCCGCAAATTCCAAAACGGATACTTTGCCATTCAAGCAAGCCAGAAGGGCGTCGCGGACGGGATAGTGCATGAGGCCATCAAAATGTGATTCATTTGCCCAGCGTGGGTCTGCAGTCCATATTTCACCAATGAGACAAGCATCTCGATTGGCTGATTTGACTACATGGCGAAATTCGGCCCAAAACCCATCGTCGTTAATTTCGTTGGGCACATCCAGGCGCCAGCCATCAATGCCACGGTCGATCCAATAGCGGGCCACATTAAATATGTAGTTTCGTACTTCCTGGTTATGGGTGTTGAGTTTGGGCAATGATTTGAATTTCCACCAGGCATCATAATTGATGGCGTCGCCATGACCATATGCATCGAGTGGGTAACGGTGGATATTGAACCAATTTTTATAGGCGGAGTGTTCGTTATTTTCCAACAAATCGTTGAAGGCAAAAAAGCCTCGTGAACAATGGTTGAAGACTCCGTCGAGGACAACTCGAACATTATTGCGATGAGCCAGATCTAGCAAGGCGTGAAAGTCCAGCATATTGCCCAGTTTTGGATCAATTTTGTAATAATCGGTTGTATTGTAGCGGTGATTGGATGGGGATAGGAAAATTGGATTCAGGTAAATCGCATTAATCCCCAGGTCCAGGAGGTAATCGAAGCGTTGAATGATGCCGCGCAGGTCGCCACCCTGGAAATTCCAAATTGACGGCGCACTTCCCCATTTTTCAACATTGGCCGGGTCGTTGTGCTGGTCTCCGTTAGAGAAGCGATCAGGAAAAATCTGGTAAAAGATGGCATCTTGCAGCCAGTAGGGAGTTGTCAATGGACTGTTCCGGTGATAAGTTTATTGAAAATGAATTGTACAGCAAAACCCCGCTTTCTAGAGTAAAAGCGGGGTTTGTTTTTCTGAATTAATGATGGATAACTTATTTCAAACTAAAAATATTTGTACTGTAGGGGTCGAGTACTGGCAACGGCTGATAGGATTCAAGCCTGCCGGCTTTGATGTTTAGCGGTTGGACTGATTCGCTGCCAAAAATTGTATCGACCTGATAATTTCGATCTGGCAGGGGAGAATTTTCCCAGGAGAGGCTGTAGTCTGTGACTTTGTCCTTGCCAAGGTTTACCAATACCAGGATGGATTCGCTGCCTTCGATGCGCAAGCTGGCGTAAATATTGGTAATACTGGTCTGAACCAGGGTCCATGAGCCAGTTTGCAAAGCAGGGTGCGCGTTACGTAGTTTGATAAGAGATTTGTAATATTGGAGGAGCGAGGATGGGTCATTTTCCTGCAAGGCTACGTTGTTGGTGATTGTATTGGTACCCGGGGCGCGCCAGGGAGTGCCTTTGGTAAAACCGGCAGAGACCGGGTCCGTAGTCCATTGCATGGGCAGGCGGATATCTTCATCGGGTTTTTGGCCTTTCATGCCGATTTCTTCGCCATAATAGATAAAAGGCGTGCCCGGTGCCGTTAACATGAGAGCGGCGGCTACTTTGGCTTTATCGGTGTTTCCAGCAAAGAGGCTCATAGCGCGGTTTTGATCGTGGTTGGTCAAAAAGGTAGCGTATTGGCCGTCAGGCATTTTGGGTAAGGTTAATTTTATTGCGCTATTTATGCCGGTGTTTGAGTTGCCGTTGGCGCTGTTCACAAACCCACTTGACAGTTCAAAGTTAAACACTTCGTCGAGCTGGTTTGTATAGGTTTTGGCGATAAACCCCCCCGCGCCAAAAACTTCTCCTACTACGAATGATCCAGGTTTGGCAGCCTTGTAATACGTGTAAAAATTTTTAAGCCAGTCATGTGTGGCAGGTGTATTTTCGATTTTCGCATCGGCTTCGATGAGATGTTTGGCAGCATCCAATCGAAAACCATCAATGCCAATGTCATTTAACCAATAGGATGTGATCTTTTGGACCTGGGCTGTTACATCGGGGTTTCGGTAATTTAGATCCGGCATGTCCCTTGAGAAAAGGGCAAAATAACTATCTTTTTTCCCGGGGTACCAGTTTTTGCCCTGGGGTGAATCTGACCAGATATACCAGTTGCGACTTTGAAATGTTAAATACAGTCATGATGATGGGAACAGCT
>JBBRWF010000227.1:0-7074 GCA_038249405.1 Anaerolineales bacterium | reverse complement strand
CCGTGATCAGATGGCTATATTTTTATTGCGCGCTGAGCATGGATCTTCTTATGTTCCACCTGCTGCTGTGGGCGTCTTTGCTGATGTGCCGCCAACTTATTGGGCTGCCGCCTGGATTGAGCAGCTTGCCTCTGAAGGCATAACCAGTGGCTGTAGCACAACCCCCAGAATGTTTTGCCCTGGAAATGTTGTGACCCGTGATCAGATGGCTGTGTTCTTGGGTCGCACAAAACACGGGATTGCGTTTGGTCCTCCGGCCCCTGCCGGGATATTTGCAGACGTTCCTCCTGCTTATTGGGCCGCTTCCTGGATTGAGCTGTTGGCAGCGGATGGAGTTACTGGCGGCTGTAGTACTTCTCCAAAACTATACTGTCCAGGTGGGGCTGTCATGCGAGATCAGATGGCTATATTCCTGGTAAACGCTTTCGGATTAAAGTAGAACACCCGGTGGCGCCTGTCCAAAAAGTTGGCTGTCCAGAATTTCTCTCTGGACAGCCAACGAAGGTAAACTCATTTCGGAATCTCATGCCGAAAATGACTTAGAAAAATACAGCCATACCAACCATTAAACAAAGAGGGTCTGTCCAAAATTTTGGACAGACCCTCTTTGTTTTCGCGAAAGCAAAATTATCCCCCGGTTGGCAGGCGATTTTTCAATGTACGCTTCAAAATTTCGTCTTGTGCCTGGTCGGAGTTCTTGGCTTTATGGGCTTTGGCTGCTTTTTCTGCCTTGGCGCGGTCAAGGGCCGCTTGCCAGGCTAATTCAAAGACAGTTGGTTCTGGTTCCGAAGGCGCTTCATTCGGCATTTCAAACTTCTCCGAACGGGGCTTGCCCTTCTTACCACCGCGCTTACGATCTGTGCGCGGGCTGGATGGTTCCGGTTCTTCAATTACTTTTTCCTCTGGCTTGGGTAACACAGCTTTCATGCTCAGGCGGATCTGTTTCTTCTTGCGATCCACATCCAAAACCATGACTTCAATTTCATCGCCTTCTTTGACGACATCCCCAGGGGTTTTAACATAACCGTGTGCCATTTCGCTGATATGTACCAGCCCGGGGCGTTCTGCGCCAATTTCAACAAAAGCGCCGTATGTTTCCAGACGAACAACTTTCCCCTTTACTACAAGTTCGGGCTTTAGCTCGCGCCAATCCATGCCAACTGGTTCAATCATGGTCAGTTCAACGCGATCAGCCTTTACTTTTCGTACCCACACATCTACAGTCTGTCCAACCTGGACAACGTCTTCTACGCGTTTTACTGCGGTTTCCGAAAGTTGTGAGATATGGATGATGCCGGGGATTTCCATGCTCAAGTCAACAAGCACGCCCGCGAGAGTGGTTTTAACAACTTTCCCCGTCAGCTTGGTCTTCGCTTTGAGTTCGCTGGCGGGGGTAGGGATGGTTTCTTCAGGTGTAGTCATATGAATCTTCTCCTAAATTGCGGGAATAATGCCGAGGTTTGATTATACAGTGTTTCTATTATCTGTCAACAGCCCAATTTGTGCCAAACAACACAAATTGGGCAATAATGGCTAAAACCGTTGACATAATCGTCATAAAAGGGTAATATTTTGTAAGAAACGGAAAGGAAAACTACATCTTATGTATAAAATCGACAACATTGATCTGGAAATCGTAAATTTATTGATGGAAGACGGCAGAATGCAGGCCGCCGAGATTGCACGCCGAATTGGCAACAAATCTGAGCGGGCCGTGCGCTATAGAATTGACCGCATGGTTGAAAATAGCGTCATCAGGTTCAGCGCAATCGTAAACCCCAAGGGTGTCGGCATGAATGTTGTAGCCGATGTTTGGTTGGTTGTTGAATCTGGTTTAATTCTGGAAGTTGCGAAGGCAATTGCCGAATATGAGTGTGTCAGCTATGTGGCCTGTTCCATCGGTGAAACAGATGTCAGCGTCCAGGTTCAGGCGCGCGATACCGCTGAAGTATACCGCTTTGTTACAGAAGTCATAGGTAAGATACAGGGGGTGCGCAAGACGACAACTTCGATTGTTCCACTGGTCATAAAAGATGTGTTCCAGTGGCGGATTCCATCCGATGTGCTGGTCGATT
Organism: Anaerolineales bacterium; assembly: GCA_038249405.1. GTDB lineage: Bacteria > Chloroflexota > Anaerolineae > Anaerolineales > Villigracilaceae > UBA5195. The sequence goes on along the minus strand of JBBRWF010000227.1, from coordinate 4,999 downwards.
CAAACGACCAAAAATAAATTCCAATCCTGGGAGAATGCTCATGAAGAATTTTGAAAAAAATGCTGAAGTCCAGAAGCGTGCGCAAAAAGTCCTGCCTCTGGGCGTAAATTCCAATTTCCGCTACTGGGGTGAAGGCATCACCCCGTATGTAAAAAAAGCAAAAGGGTCACATTTATGGGACGTGGGTGGCAACGAATATATTGATTATCGCATGGCCTTTGGACCGATTATTTTAGGCCATTCTTTTGATCAAGTGGATGCGAAAGTAATCGAAGAGATCCAGAACGGTGTGCTGTTTGCCATGACCGGTGAGCTTGAGCTGGATGTGGCCGAAATGATTGTAGACATGTGCCCGGCTGTGGATATGGTGCGCATGGCTTGTTCGGGTACCGAAGCCACCATGCACGCCATTCGCGTCGCGCGTGCCTATACCGGTCGTGAATTGATCCTCAAGTTTGAAGGCAATTATCACGGTTTTCACGACTACACCCTCTGGTCAACCTATGCCCCGGTCGAGGCTTATGGAAACCGCCGCAATCCCATCCCTGTGCCCGCCTCATCCGGTATTCCGCGTTCTCTTGGCGAGAAGATCATCACCCTGCCATTCAATGATTTTGAAGGCTTCGAACGCGTCATGAAGTCCTTTGGCGATCAGATCGCAGCCGTCATCAGCGAGCCGTGCCAGGGCAACTGTGGGGCCATCCTCCCCCTGCCGGGTTTCCTCGAGTTGATCCGCCAGAAGACTACCGAATATGGCGCTGTCTTTATCCTGGATGAAGTAAAAACCGGCTTCCGCATCGCCAAAGGCGGCGCCCAGCAGTATTACGATCTCATGCCAGATCTGGCAACCTACGCCAAAGCGCTCGGCAATGGCTATCCTGTTGCAGCTTTCGGTGGCAAAAAAGAAATCATGAGCATTATTGGGCACGGTGTTTCACAGGGCGGTACCTATACCAATAACAAGCCTGGCATCGCTGGCGCTTACGCCACTCTTAAAGTAATGCAAAACGAACCAGTTTTCGAGACAATCAACGCTCGTGGCGCCCGCCTCATGGATGGGTTAAAAGAAATTTTCGAAGAAAACGGCATTCCGGCGGTTTTCAATGGCTATCCGGGCATGTTTACCTTTGCCCTGGGCGTGGAAAGCGTCACCTGCCAGCGCGACTGGTCCCTCAGCGATCGTGATTATTACCTGCGTCTGGCAGAAGCTGCCATGGAACGTGGCGTCATGCCCGATTACGACGCCCGCGAACCCTGGTTCCTTTGCTATTCCCACACCGAAGGGGATATCGACAAAACCCTCGAAGTCTACGCTGAAGTTGTGAAAACTGTGAAGTAAATCTTAGAATGGGCAGACCCGCTTAAACTGGGTCTGCCCATTGTTCAAGGAGAATCTTATGACCAAGTTAACATCACAAGAAATTGTGGATATGAACCGCGAATATACGTTTTTCTCCTGGTCAGTACAGGGACAGGTCAACCCCATTCCTGTGGACAGAGCTGAAGGTATTTATTTTTGGGATACCGATGGAAAGCGTTATATCGACTTTTCATCTCAGCTAATGAATACCAATATTGGCCACCAGAACCCCAAAGTGGTCAAAGCCATTCAAGATCAGGCCGCCAGACTGTGCTTTGTCCATCCCGGTAATGCCACCGATGTGCGCGGCTTGCTCGGCAAAAAACTGGCCGAAGTCACCCCCGGCAATCTCAAGAAAACTTTTTTCGCCCTGGGCGGTTCCGAAGCCAACGAAAACGCCATTAAGATTGCGCGTTTTTATACCGGGCGCAATAAGATCCTTGCCCGCTACCGCTCATATCACGGCGCCACCCACGGCTCGATTGCGCTCACTGGCGATTACCGCCGCCTGGCGGTGGAACCCTCGGTCATGCCGGGTGGTGTCCATTTCCTGGACCCCTTCTGCTACCGCTGCCCGTTCGGACAAAAACCAGAGAGCTGCAAACGCGAGTGTATTTCTCATCTGGAAGAGGTCATCAAGTATGAAGGCCCCGACAAAATCGCCGCCATTATTATGGAAGGTGTGGTTGGTTCCAATGGCCTGATTGTGCCTCCGGATGATTATTGGCCTCGTGTTCGTGAGCTCTGTGATAAGTACGGCATCCTGCTCATCTCGGATGAAGTCATGAGCGGTTGGGGCCGCACAGGCAAATGGTTCGCTGTCGATAACTGGGCTGTTACCCCCGATATCATCACAACTGCCAAAGGCATCACCAGCGGTTACCTGCCGCTTGGCGCAGTGATTGTTTCAGAAAAAATCGCCAGATTCTTTGACGATAAATATTTATACGCGGGCCTTACCTACAGCGGCCATGCCCTTTCTTGTGCGGCAGCCCTGGCCACCATCGAAGTCTATGAAGAAGACAACCTGATCGAAAACGCCGCCACCCTCGGCAAATACCTGGGTGAGGCCCTCGAGGCCATCAAGCAGCGTCACCCGTCTGTAGGGGATGTGCGCTATATTGGCCTGTTCTCTACCATTGAGCTAGTCGCAAACCGCGAAACCAGGGAAATCATGTCCGCGGCAGTCATGGCCGAGGTTGGCAAGAATCTGCGCCAGAACGGTTTGTTTACATTTATTATGGCCAATAATATGGGCAGCATGGTTTTTGTTGTCCCGCCGCTCTGTATCACCCGTGAGCAGTTGGATGAAGGTCTGTTACTGGTGGAAAAGGCTCTTGAAGTGGCCGACAGGAATTTGAAATAACCTGCTCTTTCCAGATAATCGTGCAAGAACCAAAACAAAATGCTTGAATGGAGTATAGCAAATGGAAATTCTCAATTACATCAATGGTGAATGGGTCAAGCCGATCGTCAGCGAATACGTGGATGTGATCAACCCCGCCACCGGGACAGTACAGGCGCGCACGCCTCTGTGCGGGCGCGACGCTGTCAATTCTGCTGCGCAGGCTGCCTCAGATGCTCTGCCTGCTTGGCGCAGAATCCCAGCCCAGGATCGCGTGCAATACCTGTTCAAACTAAAGTTTTTGATGGAAGACAACCTGGACGAAATCTCGCGCACGATCACCAATGAGTGCGGCAAAACGTACGAAGAAGCCAAAGCCGAGATGCGCCGCGCCATTGAAAACGTCGAAGTTGCCTGCGGCATTCCCATGATGAGTAAAGGCGAGATCAGCGAAGACATCGCCCCCGGCATCGATGAGATTATGCTGCGTCAACCGGTCGGGGTTTGCGCCACCATCGCACCCTTCAACTTCCCCGGCATGATCCCCTTCTGGTACCTGCCGTACGTCCTGGCAACCGGCAACACCTACATCGTTAAACCCTCCGAGCGCGTACCCATGACCATGATGGTCATCTTCCGCTTGATTGAAAAGCTCAACCTTCCCAAAGGTGTCATCAACATGGTACATGGTGCAAAAGATGCTGTGGATGGCATTTTGGAGCATCCCGCCGTTCGTGCCGTTACCTTTGTTGGCTCCACCGCTACCGCGCGCTACATTTACAGGCGCGCAGCAGAAAATGGCAAGCGCGTTCAGGCGCAGGGCGGGGCCAAGAACCCGGTCATTGTGCTGCCAGATGCTGATATGGAAATGGCAACCAAAATTATCGCTGACTCTGCTTTTGGCTGCGCCGGTCAGCGCTGCCTGGCAGTCTCTTGGGCTGTCACGGTCGGCGAGGCGCGCAACTCCTTCATGGAGTTAATCTGTGACGCCGCTGCCACCCGCAAAGTAGGCTATGGTCTCGACGAAGGTGTCCAGATGGGTCCGGTCATTAATCAGACCAGTAAGGCGCGCATTGAACAGCTTATCGGGCTGGGTGTTAGCAGCGGCGCGGGCATTCCGGTCGATGGACGCGCTACCACCATCCCGGGTTATGAGCAGGGCGCTTTTGTGCGCCCCACCATTCTTGCCGATGTCAAACCGGGCAGCGAAATAGCCCGCACCGAAATCTTTGGGCCGGTCCTCAGCCTGATGCATGTGAATACGATTGATGAAGCGATTGCCCTTGCCAACAGTGGCGAGTACGGCAATCAGGCCAGTCTGTTTACCTCCAGCGGCTCGGCGGCTCGCAAGTTCCGCTATGAGGTGGATGCCGGTAATATCGGCATCAACATCGGTGTGGCTGCTCCAATGGCCTTCTTCCCCTTCTCCGGTTGGAAGGATTCTTTCTTTGGTGACATGCATGGTCAGGGTATGGATGCGGTCGAGTTTTTCACCCAGAAGAAGATTGTGGTTGAGCGTTGGCCGAAAGAATGGACACGCAAGTTTTAATAAATTAATTTACACAGGAGAAAAAAAATTATGCCGCGAGACCTCAACCATGCCCTGGAATATGCCGGAAAATGGATCGACCTGATCAAAGAACCCACCCTGCCTGGCGAAGAAACTGCCAAATGGATCATCGAAGAATCCAAATTTAATTTTGCCGAACATTTCAACCGTAACTGGTTGGAATATCGCAAATCAGTCACTGAGTCTGGTCAGTGGGCTGCCGTTGAATGGACCGGCCGCGGGGCCCAATTTGAAGATGTCCTTGGCCGCAAATACATCGACTTTTTGGGCGGCTTTGGCATGATGAGCCACGGTTGGGCGCATCCCGATATCATCGCTGCCGTGCAGGCTCAGTTGATGCGCACACCCATGCCCAGCCAGGAATTGATCGACCCTCTACGCGGAGTGTTGGCGCGCCTCATGGCCGAGATCACGCCCGGTGACCTCGCTTACTCATGGTTTGCTGCCAGCGGTACCGAGGCCATCGAGGCCGCCATCAAGATTGCCAAACTCTACACCGGTAAATCCGCTTTCATCGTTGCGGTTAAGGCCTTCCACGGCAAGACCATGGGTTCGCTCTCGATGATGGGCAAGGCCGATTATCGCCAGCCCATGGGGCAGTTATACGCTGGCCCTGTTTATCACGTGCCTTTTGGTGATGCGGATGCGGTCGAAAAGCAGTTGGAAATTTGCGAGAAGGTTGGCATTGGCGTGGCGGGTGTGCTCTTTGAACCTATCCAGGGTG
>JBBRWF010000226.1:0-7083 GCA_038249405.1 Anaerolineales bacterium | reverse complement strand
TTTGCAAGTCATTTTTACCACTGAGATATTATCCTACCCGTTCTACCGGGGCTATTTCGTTATGTACCCGGCAACAGTCCATGGCATAATTTGTAAAGCTGCTGTGACCACTTTTTTAGCTTTTCTGAACCGTGCCAAAAATCGCTTCGAGGGAAACAATCATGGTCAAGAGGCCGTAAGGAAAGGGGTCAAAAGCTGGTAAACCCAGCCAGCCTGTGTTGAGCAGAATCCAGAGCGCAAACCAGACAATATGCAGGTAAGCGAATATCATGCGCCCTGAAAAAGCGGTGATGGCATCCGCGATACGGGCTTGCAGGCTGCGTTCATGCGACGCTTTGTCGCGCAGGCGGATGATGGTGCGGATGTTGCGTTCAATAACTTTGCTGAGCGCAGGGTTGTCTTTTTTTGAGGCTTCTTTTTCTTGCAGGTCCTTGGGCTGTGGCCTGGGTTTCATAGGCTCTCTTTCATTTTTTCCAGCACCACGCGCACTTCATGCGGTTGGCCGTCATCCAGCAGCGGCAGCAGCCTGCCGGTCAGCAGGCTGCCATCCAGGAAGATTTTCCCGTCTGGCGCACCGCGGTTGAGGTTGTGCGGGTTCTCGATAGTGATTCTATAATGGCTGCCGCCAAAGCGGTAGTCCACTTTGAAACCGGGCCAGTTGGCCGGGATGCAGGGGTTGATGCTGAGCGCATCGCCTTGCCGGGAGATGCCCAGGATGGCTTCGATGCCCAGGCGGTACATCCAGCCGGATGAACCGGTATACCAGGTCCAGCCGCCGCTGCCGGTGTGAGGCGGCATGCTGTAAATATCGGCGGCGATCACGTAGGGCTCCACCTTGTAGCGTGCGATTTTGCTGGGGGTATCGGTATGGCTGATAGGGTTGAGCATGTGGAAACAATCCAGGGCGCGGTCAGCCTGCCCAAGAAGGGCAAAAGCCCAGGCGGTCCATATAGCGGCATGGGTGTATTGCCCGCCATTTTCGCGGATGCCCGGCAGATAGCCTTTGATGTAGCCTGGGTCGTGTTCCGTCTTGTCGAAGGGCGGGGTAAAGAGCAGGATCATCTGCTCGAGCGGTTTGACCAGCAGGCGGCTGACGGAGTTCATGGCTTGCGCCGCTCGCGGCGGGTCGGCCGCGCCGGATAATACCGCCCAGGATTGGGCAATCGAGTCTATCTGACATTCGGTGCTGCTGCGCGAGCCGAGCGGCGAGCCATCATCATAGAAAGCGCGCAAATACCACTCGCCATCCCAGGCCTGGGCTTCCAGCGCGCGGGAAAGCTGTTCTGCCTGATGTCGGTAAGGAGCCGGGTCAGCCTGCATCAGCTCGGCCAGCTGCGCAAAGCTCTGGAGCGCGGCGTGCAGGAACCAACCCAGCCAGACGCTCTCGCCGCGCCCGGCCATGCCGACGCGGTTCATGCCATCGTTCCAATCACCGCCGCCCATCAGCGGCAGGCCGTGCGCGCCGGCTGTCGAACCTTTTTTCAGCGCGCGGCGGCAATGCTCGTAAAGCGAAGCGCTCGCGCTGCCGGTTTCAAACTGGGCGTAGCGTTCCATTTCACCGGCTTTGAGTTCTTCGCCGCTCAGGAAAGGCAGGTTCTCAGTCAAAATAGAGGTATCGCCGGTGGCGGTAATGTACCCGGCGGTGACATACGGCAGCCAGAGCAGGTCATCGGAAAAACGTGTGCGCACTCCGCGCCCCAGGGGTGGATTCCACCAGTGGAGTACATCGCCCGCCTCGAATTGGTGGCGCGCCGCTTCCAAAATCTGCTCGCGCGCCAGGTCTGGGCGGGAATGCAGCAGCGTGAGCACATCTTGAAGCTGGTCGCGGAAGCCAAAGGCCCCGCTGGATTGGTACAACGCGGTACGGCCCCAGAGGCGGCAGGCCAGGGTTTGATAGAGCAGCCAACGGTTAAGCATGATATCCATGCCGGGGTCGGGAGTTACGACTGTGATGGTGCTCAGGATGGTATCCCATTGCTGCCCGACGGCCTGCCAGAGCGCTTTAATTTGACCGGGGGCCTGGGCCTGCTCGATCAGTTGCAGGCTTTCCGCGCGGTCTGCGCCCTGGCCGAGCAGGAAAAAGAGCTCTTCTGTTGCGCCGGGCGGCAGATCAACGTGCAGTTGGATGACAGCGCAGGGGTCAAGCCCGGCATTGACCGCGCTGGTGAGGCCGATGCGGCCAAGCGCAGCCGGTGCACGCAGGCTGCCCAGACGACCAAGAAATTCCGTGCGGTCGGTGGTGAGGCCGTGCGGTTTTTTGCTGGCGGCGAGAAAAGCCACGCGTTCGCCAAACTCGCTGTTATAGTGGTTACTGGCCAGCAAAGCATGTCTTTTAGAGTCGAACTCCGGCATGATATGGGCCTGTTGGGCATCGCGCGTGGTACCCAGCACCCACTCGGCATAATAGGTGACGGTAATGCGACGCGGTCGCTGCCACAGGTTTTGCAGGCGCACATGCACAATTTTTAGCGGGGTCTGCGGTGCGGCGAACAGGCGCAGCTTCTGGTTCAGGCCGTGGCTCTGGCTTTCAAAGATAGAATAGCCGGCCCCGTGCCGGATCAGGTGGGCGGTATCGGCGACAGCGCCGGCAGGCATGAGGGTGGGTGACCAGACCAGCCCGGTTTCCTCGTCACGCAGGTAAAGCGCTTCGGCGGGCATATCGATCAGCGGGTCGTTGCGCCAGGGGGTCAAGCGGTTTTCGCCGCTGTTGAGCGCCCAGGTGGAGCCGGAGCCGGTTTCGGAGACCAAGAAGCCGAACTGCGGGTTGGCGATGACGTTGACCCAGGGGTGCGGGGTGTGCTGGCCGGGCAGCAGGTGGATAACGTATTCGCGGCCATGCTGGCTGAACCCGCCGAGTGTGTTGTCCATCAGCAAATCAACCGGCAGGGGCAGCGGAGGTGTGGGTTCTGCGTCACTGGTGGACGATAGCACGGGCGTGAAGGCCGGCAAGTGGGTGGGCTGGGTGATCCCCATAGAACCGGGACTACCTCGCAGGCGCTGGGCGTGTTCGGCCAGCGATCCGGTTCTTTCATCGAGGATGACACCTGCCACGGTTTCTAACAGGATGCGGTCGGCCGGCTTGAGCAGGTCGGTTCTCAACACGAAAATGCCATTGCGCTGGTTGAGCGAGTCATCCACACCCATGCGCCGGAGTTGGTTCTGGATGGCATTATGCAGATCGCTGGTGTAGCCGGTCTCCTGGTCGTTCAAAATGACCAGGTTGACTGTGGCACGACGGCTGCGCCAATAGATGAAGGCCTGAACGGCCTCGGACAGCAGGGGTGATTCGCCATCCAGAATGCGAACCAGCAGGATGGGGTCAATCGGGCCAGAGATGCCGAAGGCCCACAGGCCCGATTGACCCTGTCGGTTCTGAGCCAGGATATGCGGAGCGGCGCGCAACGCCCCGGCAGGTGAGAGCAAGGATGAGTAAATGCGCTGGATGTTTTCGATGGTGTAGGCATTCAAACCCTGCTCAACGAGTTCGTGTTCAGTGCGGGCGCGCGCCTCGTCAAATGCGCGGTGGATGGCCTGCCCGGTCTGATAACGGGAGAGCTTCTCTAGCGCTTCGGCGCGCGTGGCAGCGGCCAGGGTCAGGAAGGTGACCCTGGTTTTGGCGTGCGGTTGCAGCTCGACTTCCTGGGCCAGCGAGAAAATTGGGTCGAGTGTGCCGCCGACGCCCCCGGGGAGATGCTTGCCGGGGGTATCCAGGGCGTGCGGTGTCTGTGCTGTCTGTGAGCGGCCCAGAAATTGAGCGCGATCACTTTCGTACTCGCCGGTGAATTTGCGCCCGGCTTCAATGACCAGGGCATGAATCAGCACAACGGGTTTTTCGTCCGCCGAGCGCGGGCGGCGCTGGAAGAGCAGGGCATGCTCGCGGGGCAGGTATTCGCTCTCTATAAACAGTTTGTTGAAGGCCGGATGGCGCCGGTCGGCCGCCTGCTCCGCCAGCACCACTTCGCCGTAGCTGGTGAATCTCAACTTGCGGGGTTGTTCGCTATCGTTCAGGATATTTACGCGGCGGATTTCAACGCCATCCGGGCTGATGGTGACGCCGGTGCGCAGTGAAATGCCATTATCGGAACGCTGGAACTCGACCTTGTGCGGATAGAACAGGACTTCCTGCTTCTCGGGGCCGCAACCGATGGGCTGGCAGGTGGCGGACCACAGTGCACCGCTTTCACAGTCCTGCACATAGATCCATGTGCCGCAGGCATCCAGGGTGGCATCGGCCTGCCAGCGTGTGAGCGCAAAATCGCGCCACTGGCTGTAGCCGCCCCCGGCGTTGGTGATGAGCAGGTGGGCGCCGGACTGTTCAAGCACATGCACCTGAGGCATGCCGCTATCGACGGGGACTCGCCATGGCGCGCTGTTCACCAGGCGCTGACCTTCGAGCGCTTCCATGGGCTGCTCGGAATGGGGAAATTCAATGGGCGGGTTCGGGGGAATTTTTTCCTGGAGCAGTAGTTCCACGCTCTGGATGCGCTCGTCGGCGTGAAAGCGCCGCACCATGACATCCTCCAAAAGGTAATTACAGGCCGAGAGCAGGATCATGCCCTGGTGGTGGGCCATGTAGGATTGGACGATGGCAAAATCCTGCCCGGCCGGGAGGCGCGATTTGGTGTAATCGATGGCTTCGAAAAAGCCAAAGCGCCCGAGCATGTTCAGCTTTTCCAGATGCGCCATATTCTTGAGCACAGCCTGCGGCTGGAGAGGAAGGGCCATGAGCGAAGCGTAGGGGGAAATCACCAGATCGTCGGGCAGGTCGCGTTTGTAGCCCAGCTCCGGCGCGCCAAAGGCGCGGTACTGGTAGTTCAGATTGAGATCGAAGGCATAGTAGCCCGATTCAGAAATACCCCAGGGTATCTGCGACTGTTCTTCGGCGTAACTGATCTGCGCACCAACGGCAGCAAAGCAGCTATCCGAGATGAAGGTTCCGGTGTAATTCCTGGTGAACAGGCCCGGCATGAGATATTCGAACATGGTGCCGCTCCAGGAGAGTAAGACCTGCTTGCCATTGGTGATCGTCACCGGCCGGCCGAGATGCTGCCAGTGACTTTGCGGCACATCGCCTCTGGCAATCGCGATCAGGCTGGCGATGCGCGCTTCGGAAGCCAGCAAATCGTAGTAGCTCGGATCGAGCTGTTCCAGGCTGGCGTTGTAGCCGATGTGAAACACCTGGCGGCGTTCACTGTACAAAAAGCGGAAATCCATGGCAGCCACGGCGCTATCCGCCTGCCCGGCCAGGGACTGAAAGTCGAGCGATAGAAGGCTGACGGCCTGGCGCGCGGCTGTCAGGCCGTCAGCAAGGGTTTGTGCCCATTCCTGCGCCGGTAACTGTGCTGCCAAGCTGCCCAAATCAGTCTGGATGCGGGCATAGACGGCATCCGCGCTGCCTAGTGTAGGCAGTTCCGCAGGCAATCTCTGGAGAAAAACCTGCCAGGCGGCGGCTTGCGCCTGCGACAGCCCAGCGGCCGGGGGTGTCTGGAGGGTGCGCCAGATAGGGAGCCAGGGCGCGAACAGTTCCAGGCTGCGCTGCATGTCCTGGATCTGGTGTTGCATTAAATCAAGATAGAGTTGCAGTTCAGTCAGGGACTCGCGGCGCATGTTAGGGTGGTTTTCGAGCAGATCGATCAGACGCTGCGAAACCCTGGCCCAGCCCTGACCGGAAAGCCAGGTGAGAGTTGCCAGCCAATCGGCGGGATGGTTTTGCGCGGCGCTGAGGCGCAGGTAGATGCCGGTGAGTTCCACCTGGAAAGATTCGATATGAGCTTCGGGGGTGTCTTTTTCCAGCGCCAGCAGCGATTCGGTCAGGATATCCATGATGACGAGCAGCCCCTGCCACTGCTTATCGCCAAATAGGCGCGCTTCGGTGAGCGCCAGGCAGCCCTGTTTGAGCGTGATCAGGCAGGCTGCCAGGTTGCCGCTATCCACGGTTGAGATGTAGCGGGGCGGGAGGGCGGTCATGCTTTGCGAGTCGTACCAGTTCAGCAGGTGGCCGCGATAATGCTCGAGCGCGGTCATGCTTTCGAGCGTGGAGCGCAGGCGGATGGCCAGTTCCGAAAGCCCAAGGTAGCCCAGGTCATAGGCCGAGAGCGTGGAGACCAGGAATAGGCCGATGTTGGTGGGGGTGGTGTAGTGCGCGATGCTGCCGCGCGGGGCCTCTTGAAAATGATCGGGCGGCAGCCAGTGATCATTGGGGCCGGCGAAACGCTCGAAAAATGCCCAAGTGCGGCGAGCCAGGCGCAGAACCTGCCTGCGCTGCGGCTCTGAAAGCGGTGTGGTGGTGTGGATGACCGGCTTGCTGATCTGATAGGCAATTTGGGGCGCGATCAGCCAGGCAGCCAGGAACGGCAGCGCGACCCACAGCGCGACCGGGTTGACGATGGCGGTGGCAACCCCGAGCAGGATGGTCAGAGCGAGGGGGGCGGCCATCTCGCGCCAGCTTTCAACCATCGGGTTCAGCGCGGTGGCGCGCGCGGCGGTGGCCGCCGTGGTCCATTGCAGCAGGTGGCGGCGCCCAATCAGCAGGCGCGCCAGGGTGGTGCGGATGGCGCCGAGCATTAAAAGCGCTTCGTAGGGCAGAAACACGATGGCAAGCGCCCAGCGTGTGAGCGGCAGCCGGGCTGGTTTGAAAAGCTGCTTGAGAGTGGCACGCTTGCGGTTGCCAGGGACTTTGCGAACTGTTTCGCGCAGGGTCTCCGGGATGATGTGCACTGCGAGAGGCAAGGCAGAAGGCAGCAGCACGAGAATTGTCCAGACCAGCGCCGAGCCGGGCAGGAACAGCCAGCCGGCGACGAGCAGGGCCAACAATGTTGGCGGCAGCAGGCTGCGGCGCAGATTGTCGAAGACTTTCCAGAGATTGATGGCGGACAGGCGGTTGCGCTGCGGGCCAGCGCTGGTACTGACAATGGGAAACATCCAGGGCAGCAACTGCCAATCGCCGCGGATCCAACGGCGCAGGCGGCTGGCACTCCAGCATGTGTCAATGCATCAGTGATTAGTTTTAAGTGCGATTGTTTAGAAATGAGTGTTGAAAACCAAAAACAGTTTGCTTGAAATTGTTTGCTCTGCCGAATCATG
>JBBRWF010000225.1:0-7150 GCA_038249405.1 Anaerolineales bacterium | reverse complement strand
TTACCTTACTGAAGCAGAGAAGACCGCCACCGTGGTTGTGATGGAAGACCAGCTTTCACTGGCGATTGGGCGCGATGGGCAAAATGCCCGCCTGGCAGCCAAGCTGACCAGCTGGCGCATCGACATTAAATCAGTTGTCGAAGCGGCCAGCGACACCCTCAGCAGGCTGCAGTCAGAACCAGGCATGCAGACCACGGCCGAGTTCGAAAAAGACAGCATGGTGCGCGTCAACGATATCCTCGGCAAAAAAGCCGAAGGCCGCGCAATCACCCCCGAAGAATATACCGCCCTGGCGCAGTTTGTGGATCGCGTTGAACGCCGCAGCATCGAACGCCAGCGCGCTGAAGACAAGTTGAACGCTGAAAAGATGGCTGAAGCGCGCGCCGGAGTACCGGATGCCGCCTTTGAACAACCGCTGGACTCGCTTGGTCTGCCGGAACATGTCTTTAATATCCTTACCGAAGCCGATTACAACACCGCCGGTGACTTACTCCTGGCGATGAGACTCAGCCCTGATAAGGTGCTCGGACTCGCTGGCATTGGTCCCAAGGCCATGCAGGCCATTGAAAAAGCCGTTGCTGAGTCACAAGCGCCGGTGGAACCGGAAGTTACGGCTGAAGTGGCAACACCCGTCGAACAGCTGGAAGTTGCACCGCTTGAAGGTGCTGCCCCAGTTGAAGGCGAGGCGGTTGTCGAGACGGGCGTATCAGAAGAACCTGTGGCAGCCGAACCGGCAGCCGTTGTAACAGAAGAAGCTGCACCCGAAGCCACCTTCGAAGAACTCTTCAAACTGCGCCCAGAGACCTTCCGCCCCGGAACCGAAGAAGACGACAAATCGGACAAGAAGGGCAAGAAGGGCAAGAAATCGGTCGAGTACCAGTTTGACGAAGACCGTGGCGAAGTGGTTGGCCGCAAAAAGCACAAACGCGGTGATGCCGACTGGACCGGCGAAGACTGGTAAAAATGGCCGGGAAACCCGCCAAAACCAAGCATATTCCTCAACGAACTTGTGTAGGTTGCCGCACAATTCTGGCCAAGCGCACGCTGACTCGCATTGTGCGGCAATCTGAAGGGGTCTTTATTGACCCAACTGGAAAATTAAATGGTCGGGGGGCCTATTTACACAACCAGAAGTCCTGTTGGGAAAAAGGCCTGAAGGGTGCGCTTGCCAATGCGCTTAAGGTTGGCCTGACACCTGTAGACCGGCAGAAACTGGAAAATTATATGACCAGTCTGCCGGAAGAAACCGTGGAAGTCCTCAAAAAAGCGGATAACCCGGATGCACAAGCCTGATAAAGCCGCCATGTGAACGTTATCGTATCGCTCACCAGGCAACCTGTCAGGACGCCCCACCAGGCCAGTTTTTTCATTATCGGAGGTGTCCTTATGAGCGAAAAAAAAATTGAACTCCCAGTTGCAATTGGGGTGCGCGACCTTGCGCAAAAAATAGGCATCAGCCCAATTGATGCCATTAAAAAACTAATGGTCAATGGGGTGATGGCATCGATTAATCAAACCATCGACTTTGATACAGCCGCGATTGTGGCAGCAGAATTTGGCTATGAAGCCGTCCCGGAAGAACAAGTTGTTGAAACAAAAGAACAAGCCGGTGAAATTCCTCTCTGGCGGCAAAAAATTGCCAACGAGAAGACCGCAGACCTGGTTAACCGCCCACCCGTAGTGACCATTTTGGGGCATGTCGATCATGGCAAGACCTCGCTGCTGGATGCCATCCGCATGACAGAAGTGGCAGCAGGTGAAGCAGGGGGGATTACCCAGCATATTGGCGCATACCAGGTAGAGAAGGAAGGCCGTCTGATCACCTTCCTCGACACGCCCGGTCACGCTGCTTTCACCGCCATGCGCGCACGCGGCGCTCAGGGTGCAGATATCGTTGTACTGGTTGTCGCTGCGGATGACGGCGTAATGCCGCAGACCCGCGAGGCCATTGCGCACGCCAAGGCAGCCCGCGTTCCGATGATCGTGGCGCTTAACAAAATCGACAAAGCCAACGCCAACCCAGACCGTGTAAAGAATCAACTCTCCGAACTGGAACTCGTCCCGGATGAATGGGGCGGCAATACGATTGTGGTACCTGTTTCTGCACGGCAGAAAACCGGCATCACCGATTTACTCGCCTCCATTTTGTTGGTGGCAGACAGCCTTGAAATCCGCGCCAACCCGCAGGGAAAAGTAATCGGCACCGTGATTGAAGCCGAAGTTGATAAATCCAAAGGCGTATTGGCCAGCCTGCTGGTGCAAAATGGAACTCTGAAAAACGGCGCTGTTGTGGTGGCCGGTATCTCACAGGGGCGCATCAAGGCCATGTACGATTACCGCGGCAAGCCGGTGCAAAAAGCTGGTCCGTCCTTCCCGGTTGAAGTATTGGGTATGAACGCAGTGCCCGCGGCCGGAGAGATTTTTGAAGTGGTGGAAAGCGAGCGCGTGGCGCGTGAAATCGTGCTTAAACGCCAGGAAGCCATGAAGAATCAATCTTCAATAGCGAAAATGTCGCTGGAAGATTTGTACGCGCGCTTTAAGGCGGGTGAATTGAAGGAACTGCGCCTGATCTTAAAAGCGGACGTGCAGGGCTCCCTCGAACCAATTGTTAAAGAACTCAACGACCTGGCCAAAACCAACAGCTCCGAAATTGCCATCAAAGTTCTGTATGCAGAAACCGGCAATATCGGCGAAAATGATGTGATGCTGGCTTCGGCCTCCAAGGCCATTCTGCTGGGCTTCAACGTACAGGCCGAAGTAACCGCGCGTCGCCTGGCTGAAACCGAAGCAGTTTCTATCCGCCTGTACGATATCATCTACCGCCTCACAGAAGATATTGAAAAAGCGCTTAAGGGCATGCTCAAGCCGGAATATACCGAAAGACATGTTGGCAAGGCCCAGGTTCTGGCAGTCTTCCCGATCTCCAAGGTTGGAAAAATCGCAGGCTGCCGTGTTGTGGAAGGCGAATTACGCCGCAATGGTAAAATAAGGTTAACGCGCGGCAACGACATGGTCTTTGAAGGCGAAGTAGCTTCTCTTAAGCATGAAAAGGACGATGTCCGCGAAGTACGTTCCGGTTTTGAATGCGGTATTGGCCTTAAGAATTTCAACGACTTGCTGGTCGGCGACATCATAGAATGTTACAATCTGGAAAAAACCGCCTGATCTGTTTTAAGCAGCACAGCTTCAATCATTCAAAAAAATCGAAAATAAATTATGCCATCTGGTGTTCGTTTACAAAAAATTGCTGACCGCATCCGCGAAGAAATCTCGGACATGCTGATCAAAGAGATCAACGACCCTCGCTTGCATCAGGTCTTTGTGACTGATGTGCGCGTGGACCGTGAGCTTGCCTATGCGGATGTTTACGTCTCGGCGGTTGAGGGAAAATCCCGCGCGGCCGAAGTTGTGCAGGGAATGACCAGCGCTGGCGCTTACCTGCGTCGCAACCTGAGCATGCGGGTAGATTTACGCGCTTTCCCACGTTTGCGCTTTCACTGGGACCCCACCCCCGAAAATGCCGATCATATTGAGAAATTACTGGCACAGATACGCGAAGAAAAGAAATAACCCGGGTCAGCGCCAGCCATACGGCAGGCACTGATACCTTACAGGAGTCAAAAGCAAGCATGAACAACAATATAGACGCAGAAATAAATGCCAAAATTGCCTCTGCGAAAAACATAATGATTGTAGCCCACGTCCGCCCGGATGGTGACGCCATTGGCGCGCTGCTCGGCCTCGGTTTAGCCTTGCAAGATTCAGGGAAAACTGTCCAGATGGTGCTGAATGACGGCTTACCGGCCTCGTTTCGGCATTTACCAGGCAGCAACCAGGTGAAGAAAGTACCGCAGGGCCAGCCCGATCTGTTCATTACGGTGGACTGCGCTGACTTTAAGCGCACAGGCAAACAGTTTGAAAATTACCGCAAACCCGATATCAACATCGATCACCACGTCACCAATGAAAACTTTGGACAACTGAACCTGGTAGAGCCGCTATCCGTGGCGACTTCGGCTGTTCTCACCGATCACCTGCCGCTGTGGGGGCTAAAGATTACCCAGGATGTGGCGGCCAACCTGGCAACCGGCATCGTCACCGATACGCTGGGTTTCCGCACTTCCAACACCAGCCCGGCAGCTTTGCGCCAGATGGCGCTGCTGATGGACACTGGTATCAACATGCCAGATCTGTATAACCGCGCGCTGGTTAGCCGCTCTTTCTCTGCGGCTCGTTATTGGGGCGCAGGGCTCTCGAGCCTGACAACCCTGGATGGAATTGTTTACGCCACCATGCGGCTGGCAGACCGGAAAAAAGCGGGTTATGGTGGTAACGACGATGCAGATTTGATCAACGTCATCTCGGCGATTGAAGATCACACGGTAGGCATGATTTTTGTAGAACAGCGCGACTCGGTCAAAATCTCATGGCGTGCGCTCCAAAATGGTGTGGATGTTTCGCAAATCGCCAAACATTTTGGCGGAGGCGGGCACAAAGCCGCTGCCGGAGCCGACATTATGGGCAGCATGGATGAAATTCAACCGCGAGTCTTGCAGACTACGCGTGAAATGCTTAATCTGTAGGGGCTCAGGAGGATAAAATGGATAATCAAGAATTAAAAAATGCAATCTCCGGTGTACTCGTCATCGATAAACCGATTGGTATGACCTCGCATGACGTTGTGAATGCTGTCCGTTTTGGAACAGGCATCCGCCGGGCCGGGCACACCGGCACCCTGGACCCGCGCGCTTCAGGTGTGCTGGTCATCCTGGTTGGGCCGGCAGTACGATTGAGCGAATATGTATCTGCTTCGGACAAACGCTACCAGGCGATCATCCGCATGGGCGCATCCACCGACACCTTCGATGCCGATGGCCGGTTCACCCAGCAGTCGACCGATCCGTTCACAGTAACCGAGAGCCAGTTCGAAGAAACCCTGAAGGGCTTTGTGGGTGAAATTGAACAGACCCCGCCCCCTTATAGCGCCGTCAAGGTGCGAGGACGGCGCGCGTACGATATGGCTCGCAAAGGCGAAGAAGTTGAGCTGGCCCCGCGCAAGATCAACGTTTACCACCTGGAAGTGCTGGAATGGGCACCGCCCGAAGTGGTGGTGGATGTACACTGCTCATCCGGCACCTATGTGCGCTCACTGGCCAATGATATGGGCAACGCGCTGGGCTGCGGCGGCTATCTTGTGGGCCTGCGCCGCACCAAAAGCGGACGTTTCAGCCTGCGCGATGCCACGCCGCTGCGCAAGCTGCAAGAGTCCTTCCGAGCCGGGAACTGGTACCAGTTCCTCATCCCGGCTGCTGAAGCGCTGGGAGATTGGCCTGCGATTGAGCTAGACCCCGATACTGTAGAGAACGTCAAGCACGGTCACCGCATCCCTGCCGACCCGGCTGTCAAACCGGGCATTAACAACCTGGTGCGCGGTGTGAGCATGGCTGGCGAGCTAGTAGCCTTAATGGAACTCGACCCGACCACCAGCGAATGGCAGCCCAAGAAAGTATTTTTCTCGTAGGCTGTGCCTGAACCCATGTCACAATACCACCGCTCCCTGGAAGCCGCTCATCTTACCGCTACCTGGCTGACCATCGGCGTATTTGATGGTGTTCACGTTGGACACCAGCGAATCATTCATCAACTAACGGCAGGCGCCCACGCAAGCCGGGCACCTGCCGTTGTGCTTACCTTCAGCCCCCACCCGGCCAGCATACTGGCCGGGCGTGAGATTAAACTGCTGACCACACCCGAAGAGCGCGCGGAGCTGCTCTTTAAGCACGGCATCGACACAGTCATCGATCTGCCCTTCACACACGAACTGGCCGAACAAAGCGCGGAAGAATTCATGGCAGTTTTATGCCAGATGCTGGGCCTAAAACAGCTGATCATCGGTTACGATTTTGCCCTTGGCAAAGGACGCGCCGGGAATTTTGAACGGCTCAAGCGCATTGGAATGAAGCTGGGTTACCAGGTGAGCTCGATTCCGCCGCAGCTCCACGCAGAAGAAATCATCTCTTCGACCCTCATACGCCGGGATATAGCCAGCGGAGAAGTATCGCAGGCCGCCTCGCGGCTGGGAGGTCATTACACGTTATCGGGCGCTGTGATCCCAGGCGATGGGCGCGGGCGCACGATTGGCATCCCGACCGCCAACCTGGATATCGCCCCTGAAAAGGCCGTGCCTCTCAACGGTGTGTACGCCTGCCAAGCGCTCATCGACGGTCAAAAACACCCGGCTGTCGTCAATATCGGCCTGCGCCCGACCTTTACCAGCGGCGAGGTGCTGCCGCGCATAGAGGCGCACCTGTTGGGCTACTCCGCCGACCTGTACGGTAAAAACGTGACACTGCAATTTATCCAACGCCTGAGAGGCGAACAGAAATTCGCATCGATTGAAGCGCTCGTCACTCAGATCCAGGCCGATATCAACCGCGCCAGACAAATACTTTAGCCCAAAGTCACAAGTTAAGGGGTCTGCGAATTAATCAAGACTTGATTTTGGACAATATATCAAGTAACTTTACCGGATGAGCGAAGAACCAAAGACCCCAAAAAAGCATTGTGCGCCACACCCTCGCCATTCAATCTGCTCGTACCAAACGGCCTGTGAGTACCGTGGCTCAACAACGTTGGTAGGAGCGCCATCATCCGCAACGGCGGAGATTGCGTGGGCTTTAGCACTTACAGTAGCGTGTATGCGGACGAAGTTTCGACCCTGGTATGCGCACCAGGTGCCGCGGCAGATTTTGTCAGATAGCTCACGCAAAAAAAACATGCGTGCCACAACTTTATGCTTGTAACGCTGACTGCTGCTGACGCGATGTTCGCGCTATTGCACTTTCGACTTACACATAGTTTTGCGATCGTAGCAAAAATACACTACAAATCACTTCTTTTTGATTATTATCCGATTTTGTTACAAAACGGGGGAAGCCAGCCGTGCTGCTGAGTTCACCAAGCGGCGCAAAAGTGGAGAAGCCTGATAAATTTCCAGGGTAAATTCATCGCAGGAGTTTAAGTCATTCTCGAAGTCAGTTGCCAGTTCACGCGCTACTTCTGCGTCATAAATGATTGCCATCGCTTCGTAATTCAAGGATAAACTACGAATATCAATATTTGCTGTTCCGATCGCACAGACCTGCGAATC
>JBBRWF010000224.1:0-7155 GCA_038249405.1 Anaerolineales bacterium | reverse complement strand
CGACGCGCTTCTCGCCGGTGAAGAAGACGGCCGCCGCCTCGCAGACGGGGCACGCGACGAACGTCATCCAGGGGCTGGCTATTGCGCAGCGCCCGGCATACTTCAATACCATCCTTGCCCGGCAGCATAATATCCAGAATGATGATGTCATAAACATCCATCAGTCCCATTTCTTCACCGTCCAGGCCATCAAAGACAGCATCTACTGCGTAACCATCATCTTCCAGGGTCATCCGCAGTGAATCACTCAAGCGTTTGTTATCTTCCACCAGCAATAGGCGCATCGTGTTCTCCATAAATAAGTTCAGTACAATTAAATTCTAGCATGGATACATGACAGGATTATGAACATCTGATGAAATCTTAACCCGGTAATTATTTTGTCAAAAACTAATACTGCCCTCCTTGTGATCGGCTACATTACGCAGGGCCTGGCTATTCTTGGCATTTTACTGGCTTTGCTCAGCGCATTCGGTGTTTGGAAGCAAAAACGTTGGGGTCTGAACCTGGGCATGCTGATTGCAATTCTATTTTTGCTGGCTGCTGCGCCTGCGCTGTTCAGCCTGGGCGGGCGCAATATAAACTGGTTGCGAACCACCACAAACATCCTGACGGTCGCGGCATCTTTGCCCATTCTGGTTTATGGAATTTTGCCACCCGTTCATGATTTTGTTTCATAACCGGGCTGTTCTATTCGGAAATGTGCTAAGCATTGGATCTGTGATCTTACAGGTCCAGTGCTTTCTTTAAGGCTCAGGCACATCCAGGGTTTTGAGTTCACGCATCTCGGGCCATTTTTGGGCAATCGCCAGAACAACCAGGATCGTGCCAATCCCGCCCGCTACCACCGAAATCACCGGCCCAACCAGCGCTGCTGCCAACCCCGATTCAAAGCCGCCCAACTCGTTGGATGCGCCGATGAAAATGCTGTTTACCGATGAGATACGCCCGCGCATTTCGTCCGGCGTGCGCGTCAACAGAAGCGTGCTGCGGATCACCACACTGATATTATCCAGCCCGCCGAGAATAACCAGCATGAGCATGGATAGCCAGAACGAAGTGGACAGGCCAAATACAATCGTCGCCAGGCCAAAGCCCGCCACTGCCAGCAGCAAAGTTTTGCCCGCCTGCTTGAAGGGTGGCAAATGCGCCAGTGCAAAAGCGACAACTAGCGCACCAAGCGCAGGAGCGGCGCGCATCAGTCCCAGCCCTTGCGGCCCCACCTTAAGGATATCCGTTGCATAAACTGGCAGCAAGGTGACCGCGCCTCCCAGTAAAACCGCAAACATGTCCAATGTGATGGCTGCCAGGATCACGCGCGTGCTGCGAATAAATTGCAAACCTTCCGTAAGCGATTCCATTGTGGCTGCCTTGCGTGAAAGCGCCAGCGGGCGGCCCTTGATCAGGCTTACCAGCAGCAGAAACGTCAGCGCGGCAAAGACATCAAAGATATAAATACTTGTCACACTCCCCAATACTGCTGCCACCAGCCCGGCCAGCGCCGGGCCGATGATGGATGCCAGTTGCCAGGCGCTGCTGCTCCAGGTGGCCGCACTGCTAAACACCTCTGGTGGGATGGTTTGTGGCAAAAGTGTGGATGCAGCCGGATCGTTAAATGCCCGCGCAACCCCAATCCCCAGCAAGCACAAGTAAATCAGAATCAGTGGGCCCTGTGTAAATGAAAGCCAACCCAGCCCCAGAGAGCACACCGCCAGCAACACCTGCGTAAAGACCACGATCCGCCTGCGGTTGTATTGGTCCGCCACATGTCCTGCTGGCAGCGAGAGCAGGATGACCGGAATGACCTGTACCAGCCCTACCATCCCAAGCGCGAAGGCGCTGTGTGTGCGCAACCATAATTCCCAACCGATTGCCACCGATAACATCTGGTTGCCCAGTGATGTGATAAAGCGTCCGGCAATCAGCATGCGGAAGTCCGCATACCGCAGCGCCGCGTACGGATCACGACGGTTATTTGATTCAGAATTGGAAGGTGTACTCACTGGGGCCTCGCTTAAAGTCACGCCATTATACATTGCCTGTGATGAAAATAAAAAAACATCCAGAAGCAGCAATTCTCATTATGGTTTTAGAGATATACGAATAGCTTCCTACGCCAGTATCGATGATGTGTAATCGCATTTTTCAGCCAATATTTCCCATATCCTTGTCTCATAATGATGTCAAATTGTGCGCCTAAGAGGGGTTGAGAGCTTAAGAGATCGGGGAGCCAAGCTCCCCGATCTCTCAAAAGAAGATTTTGCCCTTCCCCGCAGATGTTTCTTGTAAAAAGGTAGAAAATCTAGTGGGGCAGGGTAGGGGATCGGGTACCAGACGTGCAAGTTTATTTAGTAGTCTTCGTTTCGCTTGGCACAATTTTTCTTATTGAGAATTGCTAATCCAGGAGCTGACTGCTTGACAAATTCGCAAAATATGTTAATATCTTATTAAGATATTAACATAAAAGAGATCTTATTTATGCAAACTCGTGAAAGTGGCCCTGTTACTGTTACAGACTATGTTGTCAATAGCATTCGTGAACGCATATTGACCGGCTATTACGCTGCTGGAACGCGGCTTGACCAGCAAACGCTGATCGGCGATTTAGGTGCAAGTTTGATCCCGGTTCGTGAGAGTCTGCGCCAATTGGAGGGCGAAGGCCTTGTGCAAATCCATCCGCACCGCGGGGCATTTGTTGTAGAACTTTCCATCAATGAATTGCAGGAAATCTACCTGGTGCGTGAGGTGCTCGAAGAAACCGCCACCCAAATAGCGGTGCCCAACCTGTCTGCTCAAACCCTGCATGAGCTGGGTGCGCAGATTAAAAACATGCAGCAGGCCACAACCGCCTGCAATTATGCCCGGTTGTTTGACCTCAACCGCACGTTTCATTTCACCATTTATGAAGCCAGCGGCAACAAGCTGCTGATACAAATGATCAGCGGCCTTTGGGATCGTTCACGGCGCTACCGCCAGCTGTATACATACCTACCCATGCGCGCACCTCAAGCATTAATTGAACACAATGAAATATACGCCGCCTGTAAAGCGCGGGATCAACCCGCTGCCGGGGTAGCGGCGCGTAACAATGTCCGTCAGACCACATTGGGCATCCTGGCGAAATTTAACAACCAGAACGAATAACTCAATTGTCCGTTTTCCATCCTACACCGCCGGCTTGCCTGGCGGATTTTGATAAATCGAGGTGCGGCATGGAACAGAATTTGATCGATAAAGTTGCGATTGTGACCGGGGCCGGGCAGGGAATCGGCAAAGGGGTGGCTTTGCGCCTGGCAGGCGCTGGCGCACACGTCGTAATTGCCGAATACAACCCGCAGACTGCTGAGGCAACTAGCGCTGAAATCCGCGCTCTGGGACGCCGCTCGTTGGCTTATCCGATTGATCTTTCACAGGTGGATCAGATTCAACCCATGCTGGATCGCGTCGTCAGCGAATTTGGGCGGGTGGACATCCTGGTGAATAATGCCGGGCGGGTGCAGACCAAATACATGCTTGATCTTTCCCCTGAAGACTGGGATCGGATTGTGGACACCAATCAACGCGGTTTGTTTTTTTGCTTGCAGGCGGTTGCCCGCCAGATGGTTTCCCAGATCCCGGCTGAAATTCGCAATGCAGATCGCGCGCCGCATAGCTTCGGAAAGATTGTCAACTTCGCCTCGGTTTCCGGAAGAAGTGGCCGTCCATTTTCCACCCATTATTCTGCGGCCAAAGCAGGCGTTATCAGCATCACAAAATCAGCAGCGTTGGCATTGGCCAGGTATAACATCAACGTCAATGCGGTTGCGCCCGGGTTGGTGCCAACCCCCATGTGGGCCCAGATTGATAGTGAGCGTGGCGAAATTTTCGGCAGCAAACCGGGAGAGGCCATGCATAACTTTATTGAATCAAATATTCCTCTCAAACGTGCCGCTACTCCCGAAGATCTGGCCGCCGCGGTTGCCTTCTTTTGCTCGCCCGATTCCGACTACATCACCGGGCAATGTCTTAATGTAGACGGAGGCATAGAAATGGATTGACCACCCACCATCAGCAGGCTTCATTAAGAACAGGGCTGTGATTACTTTCATCGCCAGCCGGACAAACGTGGGTAAGTTGAAAAATATTAAAATAAACTTTAGCTGGTTTGGAGGAGCAAGACGAATGTTGACATATACCGATCTCCCATTACTACCTGTTCAAGTCATTGGCAGTCATGGCGCGCCCAGCTGGCTGTGGATTGTTCGCGATGCTGTGGCGGAAGGCAAAATGGGTCCATCTGACATTCAAGAAACGCTCAAGGATGCGGTCAATATCGCCATCCAGGACATGACTGAAGCCGGTGTGGATATCATTTCTGATGGCGAGTTTTATCGCGCCGACTTCACCTGGAATTTTCACGAACACATCCAGGGGTTGGAGAAGATTCCCTACGAACGCCGCCTGGGCTACCCCGGTCCAGACCAGCTGGATGCCTTTCGTTGTGTCGGGAAGTTGACCGTGCCCAATGGTTACGGATTGGTTCCCGAAGTCGAATATTTAAAAACCCGTACTACCAAACCGTTCATCACTGCTTTACAAAGCCCGGTAACGCAGGCTTTTCGCATCGACCCGGGCAATATTTACAAGAACAAAGGCGAAGTGGCCTGGGCGCTCGTACCCTACATTAATCAGGATTTGAAAGCCGCAGTGGCTGCTGGCGCGCGCCATGTTCAATTCGATGAACCCGCCTTTTGGACAATGCCGGGCGGATATGACGAAATGACAGAACTCTTTAACGCTTGTGTCGAAGGGGTTAATGCAACAATTGAGATACACCTGTGCTTCGGCAACTTCCGCGGCCGTCCCGCTACTTCTGATCGCACCTACGCCGGGTTTGCTCCCTGGTTCCAGCGCTTGAATGCCGATGTGATCCACATGGAATTTGCCAACCGCTGCATGTGGGAGTCCGAATTATGGGCCGAATATGGCGGCGATAAGATTGTAAACGCTGGCGTTATTGATGTGAAAGGCCGTTCGATAGAAACTCCCGAAGTGGTTGCTGACCGAATTCGCACCATGCTTAAGTCCGTAAGGCCAGAAAAACTTTGGCTTTCGCCAGATTGCGGTTTCAGCCAGACTGCACGCTGGTTGGCCGTGGAAAAATTAAAATCGTTGGTCGCCGCGGCTGCCATTGTGCGGGCAGAATTGCAAAAATAGAGGCTGCCATGCTTAAGCTAGAACACAACCAGAATCTTGGGCGCATTTTGCGCATGGATGATATCAGCACGATCGGCGTCTCAACTTACACAATGTTGGAACGGGCCGTTCGTGCCGGGCATAAAGAGCAGGCCCTGGCGCTGGCGGATTATTATCTGCAGGAACTGCGCATCATGCACAACATTTTAATGACATGGACGCAGGATATTATGCGTTTTATGCTTAAGCGTGACACAGGCGCAGAAAATACGATGGCGCAAACCTTGTCTGGTGTAATTTGCAAAGTGTGGTGGGATTTTGAGTTTGGTATCGCGCCGCTCAACACGTTGAAAACAGCCATCAAAGACGGTCAGGCTGAGCGCGCGTTGGCATCCCTGGAACGCCTGTGGCTCGAATTCAAAATTCCGCATGATGTATTTGTTGCCTGGATCAATGAAATGTTCAATTACTTGGCTCAAAAAACCGAAAGCCAGGTGCTTGTCTCCATCCTTGAAACGCATCAAAGCATTTGGGGCGACCGCTATGCCACCTGGGATGTGATGACCCCCTGGGAAAAGGTGGCGCTCACGGTGGAAGGCATGCGTGGACATTTAAGTGGCGCCAGCCGCAAGGGCGATGTCCTTGTCCGCGAAGAAGATGACCGCTTTGTAATCGCCTTTGACCCATGTGGCACAGGCGGCGTACTGCGGCGTGGTGATCCAGAGACTGGCCGCGCCGCTTACCAGACCCTGGGAATGAACAAAGAGTCGCACGATTGGACCTGGGGAAAAACTGGCGTACATTGGTATTGTTCGCATTGCGCCATTGCAATGGAGTGGTTGCCGGGCCGCAAGCGCGGCCACCCGTTCAGGCCGCTGGATCATACGCTCGACCACAGCGCGCCGTGCGTCTGGTATGTCTATAAAGATGAAACCCAATCGCATGAGGAACATTATGCGCGAACCGGGTTGGTCAAAGGACAAATCATTTCTATGGATCAGATTATCGAACTCGCTAAAAACGCGTGATAACACAGGAGAAAACGATGAAAGTTGATGCCCACCAACACTTCTGGAATATGAGCAAGACAGATTATCCCTGGCTCGTGCCCGAATACGGCCCAATTTATGCCGCCTTTTATCCACGCGATCTTGAACCACAATTGAAAGCCGCGGGCATTGATAAAACGGTACTGGTCCAATCCATGGACTCCTTTGAAGATACAGCCTCAATGCTTACCCAGGCTGAAGATTTTGACTGGATCGGTGCAGTTGTTGGCTGGGTGCCCTTGCTCGACCACGCAGCCGAGCGCAAAGCGCTTGACCGCTACAGCAAACATCCCAGTTTCAAGGGCATTCGCCATCTTATCCATGAAGAAAAAAATCCCGATTGGGTTGTGCAGCCCGCTGCGATCGAAGGCCTGAAGATCCTCGCGGATTACGGCATGTCGTTCGATGTAGTGGCTGTTTTCCCGAATCACCTCAAGCACGTTCCAACCCTGGCTGAAAAAGTGCCGAATCTGACGTTGATCATCGACCACCTTGCCAAACCCCCCATCAAAGATAAACACATGGGCACCTGGGCTGACCAGATCAAAGCCGCCGCGCAGTATCCGAATGTGTATGCCAAAGTATCCGGGCTGAACACCGCCGCCGCTCCGGATTGGTCAGCTGACGATCTCAAACCTTATATCGATTTTGCCGTCGAACACTTTGGCGCTGATCACCTGATGTTTGGCAGTGATTGGCCGGTCGCCATCCTGGCGGGAGACTATGCCCGGGTCTGGTCTGAAACCAACAAGGCCCTGGCCGGCCGGTCGAAGGCTGAAATTGACGCCATTCTCGGCGGTACTGCGCTAAAGGCTTATCGAATTTAACGGCTGGCTTTTGGATAAATTCTTTACATTCAATGGATAAGGTTTGCGATGAAACCTGCTTTTACTGAACCACGAATAGTTAATGCTGCTGAAACGGAATGGGG
>JBBRWF010000223.1:0-7175 GCA_038249405.1 Anaerolineales bacterium | reverse complement strand
TGCCGATGCAATTGTCTTTGGTCGCATTGACGATCCCTAAAGCATGGTCAGTCTGTTAGCAAAAAGCGGCCGTGGCATCCAATTGTTTGAAGAACTCGGTACGTTACCGCGCGTGACGTATCTAAAAGAGGAGAAGACCTATGGCCGTACTGGCTAATTCTGCCCCCCACCAGCACTCGCAAGCAAATTCCGCAGAGCACGACCACGAAGCCCACCTGCGCGAAGAGCATTTGATGTTGGATCCCCGGCCTCGCGGCGAAATGAACGCGATGGTCATGGAATCAATGCTTGTCACCAGTTGGAAATTCTGGGTTGTGGCAGTTGCCCTGGCGGCGGTTGTCGCCTACTGCCTGGGTTACTACTGGTATAGAATGATTGCTGAAGGCCTGGGGATCGCCGGAGTAAATCGCCCCGTTTACTGGGGAATTTTCCTGGTAAATACCGTCTTCTGGATCGGCATCAGCCATGCAGGTACCTTTGTCTCGGCCTTGTTGCGCGTTTTCAAAGCCGAGTTCCGCCGCCCATTTACCCGGGCTGCCGAATTAATGACCACCTTTGGCCTGGTGCAGGCTGGCTTGAGCATCTTTATGCACATGGGTCGCATCTGGCTTGCTTACTGGCTTTTCCCATATCCCAACGAACGCGGCCTGTGGCCCAACTTCCACTCACCTCTTTCGTGGGACTTTTTAGCGATTAACACCTACCTGCTGTCCAGCACCATGTATCTGTTCCTGCCGTTGATCCCCGACCTGGCAATGGCACGCGATCGCTCTACCGGCTGGCGTAAAGTGCTTTACCGCACGCTGGCGCTCGGCTTCCGCGGCACCGAAGGCGAATGGACTCATCTGCGCTTTGCCATGAACCTGTTTGCCTTCGCCATTCTGCCAGTCATGTTCTCAGTCCACACCATCGTTTCCTGGGACTTCGCCGCTGCCATGCGCCCCGGCTGGAGTTCCACCATCTTTGGCCCGTATTTCGTTGTAGGCGCTCTGCAATCCGGCTTATCAGCCGTAGCTATGGTCATCATCGTCGTCCGCGCTACCATGAAGAACATGAAGTACTTTATTCGTCCTGAACACCTCGATGCCATCGGCAAATTAATGCTGATCATCTCCATGGCCTGGGCCTATTTCTTCTTCAATGACTACTTGGTCCAATGGTACAACGGCGACAAATGGACTGACATTCTGTTGAAATTTCACGAAGAAGGCCCCATCGGCTGGATGTGGTATGCCATGTTGATTCTCAACGTAGCTCTTCCCTGGCTTACCTTGTGGAACAAAAACATCCGTCGCAACCCCACCATATTGTTCATTATTGGCTTCCTGATCAATGTAGCCATGTGGTTTGAGCGTTACATCATCATCCCCACTTCTTTAAGCATCAACCGCTTTCCCTTCACATACCAGTTCTACAAACCAGGCGTGGAAATCCCGTTAAGCATAGGCACTGTGGCCCTGTTCGTTCTGCTCTACATGCTCGCCTCGCGTATCATCCCGCTGGTGCCTGTCTGGGAAGTCCAGGAAGGTCAAATGGCCCACAGCCTGCGCAAGTTTGGCAAAGAAAGTATTGTCACAGTCAGTGACCTGGAATAATCCGGACAAGGAGATACAAAATGACTGAACAAAATAAAAATATGCTCCTGGCCTTATTCCCGGATCTTGACCCGGCAGCCGCAGCGGTTGGAAAACTGCGCGAACTGGGAATCAGCGACGAACATGTAAACGTAATCTCAGGCATCCCGATCACCGAAGCGATGATGGGGCGCAAGCCCCATCCCAGCCATGTTCCCATGCTGTCACTATTGGGTGCATTGGGCGGTCTTGCACTGGGTATTTTTCTAGCTTTTGGAGCAGCCAACTTGTATCCATTGGATGTGGGCGGGCAGCCTGTTGTTCCCGGCCCACCCAGTGTGGTGGTCATATTTGAAATGACCATGCTTGGCATGCTGCTCAACACCTTCCTGGGTGTCTTTCTGGATAGCCGCTTTCCGTCCTATACCCCCAAGGAATATGTGGTTGAGATCAGCGATGGGAAAATTGCGCTGTTGATCGAATGTGAACCGGCTCTGGAGCAAGGTATTTCAGCAGCCATGACACAAATCGGCGCCGAATCGGTTAAACACGCGGAGGCGAAAACCCTATGAGCTTCTACAAGCGGTTTTTGGCCGTTATCGCTGTTGTCGTGCTGATATTTAGCATCTTGATGCTATTTGCCTTTGACCAGGTAAAGCTCGAATGGATCAGCTTTATGGAGATCCAGCCATCCTTCAAACCCATGGAACAACCGCTTCCGGTGGCAGCCCGCTCAATACCCATTGAAGGCGCAGCCTATATCGCCGGGCAGGGCGCACCAGAAAACCCCGTACCTGCCGATAAAGTTTCTGTGGAACGCGGACGGGTTCTGTATAGTGTTACCTGCAACCAATGCCACGGCCCCAATGCCGATGGCAATGGTGTCATTGGCGGAGCGCTGGTCTTTCCGCCTGTCAACCTGACAGGAACCGTGGTACAGAGTAAACCAGATGGTTCCCTCTTTCTTACCATTTCCAACGGAATTATGGGCACGGGAGGGCAAATTCACATGCCCGCGCTTAATGAAAACCTGACCGTTCGTGATCGCTGGGATGTGGTTAATTATATCCGCACCCTGAAAGCCACGGCCACCCCGACGCCCAAACCCTAACGGAGACACCCATGAACGATAGTACCAAAAAAATCATTTACACAGTTCTGGTCGGGCTCCCTACCTTGTTGGTGTTCTGGGTGTTTGGTCTTTACTTTTTTGGCTGCGGCACCAATAACACCTGTACGGGCATAGAACTACCCCCCCTCACCCCCATCCCCACCCTGCTGCCTGCTACGCTCCCCGCGCCCAAAGTCGGCTCGGAGGCTCTGGCTGCCGCCCCAAAATGCTATATTAGTGCGGTAAATTTGATTGGGGCCTGGGTCTCAGCAAAATATCCTGAAAAAGAGCCTTTTTCATTCACCGATGCCAAAGGAACCAACTGCACCGGTTCGTTCCCGTCTGACGTGCAAAAACTATTTGCAACCCCCAACTTGTGGTATGACGGCGCTCCGTCCTGCACCACCTGTCACTATGCCGATCTTGCCAAATCCCAGAAAAATATGGACATGAGCAGCTACGCGGGCATAATTGCTGGTTCCAACCGCTTGAATAATTCTCCCCAGGGCATTGACATTTTGGGAGGCGGAAATTGGGATAATGCACTGCTGCACAAAATTCTCTACGCACCCGATGGAAAGACCGAAATCGGCCGTCCAGCCATGCCGCTTGGCCGCCCGGCCAGTGTTCCCGCAGATGGCCCTGTGATTTCTGCTGGCAGCCCGGCTGGCACTGTAACAACCGCCGTTCTAGTCACACCCACGCCGCAGATGGCTGCCACTCCCACTCAGGCCGCAGTTGTTGAAGTAGCCAGACCTTCCAACCCCGGCGGCCCCGGCGAAGCAATCAAGCTGGTGGGAAATGCCGGTACAGGCTCAGGCATTTTCGCAGCCAAATGTTCAGCCTGTCATGGTGACCAGGGCAAGGAAGGTATTCCCAACCCCGGCTCTACTGATGGCGTTGTCCCACCTCTCAACCCGATAGACTCAACCCTGGTCAGTGCGGATTTAACAGTCTTCGCCACCAACCTCGATTTGTTCATCGAGCACGGCTCCAAACCTGCTGGCGACTACCCTGTTATTTTAATGCCGCCCTGGGGAGATAAACAATTATTAACCCCCAACGAAATAGCAGATGTGATTGCTTACCTGATCAAACTGAATCAATAAATTCAACCATCCCAATTTTAAGCAAAGAAAAATCGCCTGTCAGAACTGACCGGCGATTTTTCTTTGCTTTCATTCAGCCTCGGGCTGCTGACTCTCAAACTACGCGTCTCTGGTTCTGCGCCCGAACAACAAGATGATTGACCAGTGGCTGCAGCGCATCGGGGACTGAGCCCTCACTGAGCTGCAAGGAATGCTGCTTGCCATCTGCTTCAACACTGATAATGTAGTGAAACCCATCCCGCCTGCTTTGCGAAGAATGACTTGCACTCATGTTGAAAAAATCAGCATCTTTAACCAATTTTTGCAAAACAGCCGCATCCTGCGGCTGCAAACGATCCGAATCGAGCTCAATCGCCATACGCATGCCCGCAAAACCACCACTCCGTTCAAAAGTTATTTTCATCATAACCTCTTTTTATACAAAGGACGTTACTACTTAGCCAGCCCCAGACCGCGCAAAACCTGTGTCATACAGCCCGATCCAGTCCCGGGTGTCGGAACCGGGGTTGGGACAGGTACACTCTCATTGATATTGATGCCCACCACTGCCCAGCCATTTTTCACAGCAATTTGCTCCAGGCTGCCCGCGCCGTATAGCTCACCAGCCGCCTGGTAGGTTAAGTTCGCAGCATCTTGAAAAGTAGAGCGCTCCTGCAATTTCTCAGTCAACGTCTTGTACCAGATCATCCCGGCTTTGTTCCAGGCAAAACCGCCAATGTCCCTGGCAACCACATAAAAAGCCAGGTTGGGGATGCCAGAGTTAATATGCACTCCCCCGTTATCCTGAGTTGTGACCAAAAAATCTTTCATATGCGCTGGCTGCGGATCCCTGCCCAGCACAGCATCGTTGTACGCAGTGCCAGGAGCCTTCATCGAGCGCAGCGCAACGCCTTTGACATTCGGGCTCAGCAACCCGGCGCCAATCAACCAGTCGGCATCTCTGGCATTTTGCTTGAGTGAAAATTGCTTTACCAGGCACCCAAACACATCCGAAAACGACTCGTTCAATGCGCCGGACTGATCCCAGTATACAAGATTAGCCTCATGCTGGGTAACACCGTGTGTCAATTCATGACCAATCACATCAATGGCAGCTGTGAAGCGATTAAAAAGACGCTTTTCAACCGGCATATCTTCATCGCCATCACCATATACCATTTGTTGCCCATCCCAAAAAGCATTGTCATAGCTTTTTTGGTAATGAACCGTTGACTCAAGCTTCAACCCATTGCCATCGATCGAATTTCGGCCAAAAATTTCAGAGTACAGGTCGTATGTAGCCCCGGAACCGTCGTAAGCCTCATTAACGGCAACATCTTCCACCGCAGCATCCCCTTCGCGGCGAACAATGCTCCCGGGCAAAGTAGAGTTTGTCCTGGCATCGTATATGGTACGCATTTTTGTAGCTGAACCAAAGCTCGGTGCAGCAAAAGAAGCCATACTTTCAATGCCGCGCCGGCGGCCGCGTAATTGCTCGGTGGAAACAATCGTGCTTTTTGCCTTTTCCTGTTGCTCCGGGGTGCCGTTTTCGGCAATCTTGGTCAGGATGTGTGGCGGAAGAATGCAATAAATCGAATGGCGATGCTCCATGATGTTCTCCTTTGAAAGTGCAAACTCTTTATCAGTATACACTTGTCGAGACCAATTTTCAACGACCATTTTTGTCCGAATTAATATTCAGGATAGAAAGGTGACAGTCACTGGACCTTTTCGGAGTTAAAGCGCTGAAAACCGGGTGACTGTCACCTTAATCCCCGAAATAATGAATAGATACACGTCAGTCAAATAATCCGCCGTGTGCGTAATCGCAAGCGCTGATACTGGTGTGGCAGGTTGTGGGGTTTTGGTTGGGCAGGCCGTGGGCTGGAACCAGGCTCTACCTTATTCATCGATCAGTATTTCCACCGCCGATACAGGCCAGCCAGATTTTACAGAACTGGCAACCAGGTGGGCGATGGAGGGTGGAAATAAATTAATTTGCTCAAGATCCTTCAGCGGAACCCAGACCGGGGTATAAGTGCCTCGTTCTGGCGGGTATTTCCCCGTCATTTCAGGCCCTTTTCCAGTGCCAAAATGACCACCCGTTACCCTGGCATAGAAGTAAAACTGCTCACGACCGTGGAAAACAACCTTTGCCAGAAGTCGTTCAATCGTGACAGTCAGGCCCAATTCCTCGCGGCTTTCGCGTATGGCCGTCTCTTCCGGGGTCTCGCCCAATTCTCGGCCCCCGCCCGGAATCACATAATAGATATGCCCATCACGCTGACGTTTTATCAGCGCAATGTGACGTTTGCGAATTATGATGGCGCGGGAGCGAAACATGCTGTAATTATACAGCAGGCTGCCTTAAAGGCTTATAAGAATAACAGAACTTAGAAATAACCAGCGCCAATCTGCCTCTGCCATCCTTACACGGAGCCAAACGCCGGAAGCTCAAAAATGTCCTCCCCGCCGCGGATCAGGTAAGAGGGCTGCCAGGCCACCCCAAACACCTGCAGGTAGATATCGCTTTTCTTGGGAGTGATCGGAATTTCACTGACCTGGTTCACAACCCCCGCCCAGCGCTCACTGATCTCTTGAGTTGCTTGCTGGAGATTCGTTTCTTCAACTTGAAGTTCCTTACCAAGCTGATCGATTGTCTGAACAGACTCATTCACATCAGCTTTGGCCTGCTGCGATAGGCGGCTTTTGGAAAATTGCGTTGTAATGCTCTTCTTGCGCCCAAAACCCAGGAACCCTGCCCCCAATTCAAGCATATTCCCGGTCTCTTCGCGCTTACGATTTTCGTACTCCACCTGGTCCTGGTCCAGTTCTCGCTCTTCGCGGGCCAGTTTGTCCTGCAAGGCAGCCATCTTGCGCAAGATGGCTGCAGTGGTACGCTCAATTTCTGTATCCCGTGCCTTGCGGGCAGCATCCGAGCAAGCCGTGCGGAATTCAGCCGGGGAGACATCCGGACCGGCGTAAATTTTCAAGGTCTGGTTGGCCCGCGCATTGATTTGTGTGGTGCGTAAAACCCAATCCGTAAAATCTTTCTGCAAAGCAGTGATCAACTTCACATCCCCAAAAGGCGCATCCAACCCTACAAAACGCGCCTGTAGTGAAGGCACATTTTCAAGTTTTTCCACATCCGGGCCATCGTAGGGAAAATCATCCCAGCGTACCGCGCCGCGTTTATCAAGCGCGTCCACCAACGCATCCCGAACCACTTCATTATCAATCCCATAGCGCCGGTCAAGAAAGCGAACCTTTGCCGATGCCATCAAAGTCGGACGATACAACACCGCTTCAAGCTGTGCATCCACCGGTATCGGATCGCGCGCAGATTTAAAAGCCTGGGTAAGGCTGTTCGTCACCGGCAAAAAATATTCCGCAATACCCCCC
>JBBRWF010000222.1:0-7189 GCA_038249405.1 Anaerolineales bacterium | reverse complement strand
CCCTGAACCAGTACCGAGGTGGACAGAGGTGCTCCTCGGAAACCATCCCCGTATTGGGGGCGTAATCGATCACGTGAGATGGTTATCAGGAACTCTATCACTATTTTTGCAACATTGTTGAAGCCGTCAAGATGCCTCCTTGCGGTGTACCTTCCTCAGTGTGTTGAAACAGCCCATTTTCCATCATCCCAGCTTTGAGCATTGCTTCTATCAGTAGTAGGATGCGTTTATCTTGCACTCGTTGCCCAACCAGTCTCAACAATATTTCGTGTTGGACGTGGTCAAAGCACCCTTTGATATCCCCTTCTACAACCCACAAATACTTATTCTGTGTGGTAATCCGGCTGCGACAGACCCGAATATTGTCCATCGTGCGCCGCCCGGGGCGGAAGCCGTTTGAACAGTCCAGAAAATCACTCTCCCAGATGGGCTCCATCAGCATTTTGAGCGCTTGTTGCACTACCCTGTCTTTAATGGTTGGAATGCCTAACGGTCGTTGTTTCCCGTTCGCTTTGGGTATCCAGCGTCGCCTTACAGGTTGCGGGCGATATGCCCCACCTTTTAGTTCGGCTCGCAGTGTTTGAACAAACGCTATTTTCTGCTCATCCTCTTTGAGGTCTTTTCGGCTGATTTTATCTACCCCCGATGTACGGCTGCCAGGATTACTCAGCACCTTTTCCATAGCACTTCTTAGCCAATCTTCACGACATATCAAATGGTACAAATCCCCAAACCTGTGTTCAGGTTGCGTTTGGGCTTTTCGGGCGAAACTCTCTTGTGTCTTGCGAATATCATCCATACGTCTACAGAATGTTCCTTTGGATTACTCCATCAGCTTCGCACACTCAAGCTTCTCTCCAATCCTTGCGGCCCTTCGCCTTGTGATGGCCTTTCTCCATCTCCGACTACTATGGCCGCTCCGACACCCTTCCACCACTTCAACTACAGCCTGTCCATCCCCTTGCGGGGCGGGTGGTTGGGCCTCCCACGTTCACTATCAAACCCTTTGCGCCGGAGTTTAGGTTTCTCCTGTACGCCCGTCCGATGTCGCCTGACATCGTCGTCATCGTCCGCTGGCTTACACCTCGTTAGCCATTGTCGGTTTGCCTGCTTGCGTCTGGCTTTTCACTGTATTCCATGCGACGATACAGTTACCCGATGACTTCCATCCCATCTCCATTGTTTCCAGGATGTTGACCCTCTGGGCGCTTCTGACAGAGATTTCTTGCGTAACCTTGCTCAGGCTCAGGCTTGCGGTCTGGGGGTCGTAATGGAGTGCCGCCCCTTCCCGCGTGTTCTCCAGGCTTCAGACAGGTTCTGGCTTATTTGTCCCCTGCCTGCTGGATAAGCCTCAGCAGTATTGAGGCATACTGCTGACCTTACGGAGTACTTCTCCTTTCAGGTATTGTTTGATAGCGCCTCGTGGCGCACCGCAAGCCGGGTCGAGCATCTTTTCACCCAGGCGCGGTTTCACCCTGTCAACAATCAGCCTCACCACCGAGCGCGGGGTGTAGAACTCGCCGCTGTCACCGGCGGCATCCCGCATTTTCCTTCAACATCGATTCATACAGGTGCGAGAGCGTGAAAATCTCGTCTTTGAGGCGAAGTGGATGCCGTTCATCAAATTCGCCACGTCGCGCAGCAAGTAGCCGCTCAACATGCGGTTGTAGGTCTCTTTGAACAACTCGGCGATCTTCAGGCGCTCATTGCTGCCGGAAAGCCCGCGCAGACCGGGCAGCAACTCGTTGTTGACAAACTTGAGCAGATCCTCGCCGGTGGTGCCTTTGTTCTCGTCCGAAGCCCAGTCACGCCAGCGCAGCGGGGCGGAGATCACTGGTTTATAAGTCTTTCGCGCCAGCACAGCATCCTCCTCGCGGCGCATTTCGAGATCGTCATAACACTTCAGGAACAATATCCACGAAAGCTGCGGCAGGCGGTCCAGATCGCCGTTCAGCCCGGCGTCCTTGCGCATAATGTCCCGCGCAGATTTGATCAGCGAAGAGAGTTGGGTGCGGGTGTTGGTGGGGGGCATGGTTATTTTATTTTCCTTCGCAAGGTTTCAAAGTAAGTTTGAAACTCTTTCGCATCGATATCGGCGCTTTTGACGCGCGGCAGAATACTCTCGAAATGCTTTTCCAGCATTTTCCATTCGATCAATCCCTGGCGTAGCAGGAATTCCACATCTTCCAAATCTGATTCAAAACCGCGCGCAATCTTACTCAGGGCAATACTGTACAAATCAAAGATATACACGTCCAGCCTGCCAAACCGCCCAACAAACCGGCGTCGGCTCTCTGCTTCTGGCGGAAGCGGGATAAATTCGCCAAGTGGAACTGATTCCAAATCCAGTTTCAACTCTGTTGAAAGGTTTTTGAGCGTCAATTCTGTTTCTTGCGATGCATCCTCGATAAAATAATCCACGTCCAGAGTCTCTCGTGGTGAACCGAGCAGGCACAGCGCACTCCCGCCCAATAAATAAAACGTTGCCGGGTCAGCAAGCCTTTCGCCCAGGCGCTCGAAAAACGACTGTAATACCAGCGAAGTTAAACTTTCCATGTTTGTTCGACCTCCCAACGGCGTAGCAAATGACTTGCCGCGTTTTCATAAGTTCCCGCCCAGTTAATGTCCAGACCCGTGCATTGCGCTTGAATTTGCGCCAATGACTTTAATCGTCCCAAAGGTGTTGTTCCGCTCACTTGTAGTTCGGATGAAAACAAGTCGGGTAAGGAGAGCCATGCGCCGCCCAAAAATGTCCTGATAACGCTGGCGTGCTGCTCCTGCAAACATACAGCGGCTGTATAAAAAATTTTCAAGTTCTGTGCGTCTTTGTTATTCAAGCGTTTAATCGCAGCGGGGATATGGTCGGCATACTCCGGGTGAGCCAGCAGCAGCGATATCAAGGCAACGCGAACCCGGCTGGATGGCTGGCAAACTAATTCTGCCAGTATCACCTGCGGCGCGCGCACCCGAATTGACCTGATTTCATTCTGGTGTGATAAATAATTCACACCCAGCCGGGCCAGCTCGGCTACAAGACGCTCTTCCTTGAAATCAGTCTGAGAAATTACCATCTTTTTATTTTACCGGATTTTACTCATACAACGACTTCTGCAGCTCATCCACCACCTGCACCAGCTTGCCCGCCCCGCCAAACAGGGCGTAAATCTCGCCCGGCGCGCCCAGCCCGGCAAAAGGCTGAATGCGCAGCAGGCTGGGCAGGTCATCCAGCTGGCTGATGCCGTAATCGGCGTATTTATCCAGCAGCCCGTCCAGGATCTGGTGCGCGGCCGGGGTAAAGGTGTTCAGAAAGTTGGCTTTCTTCTGGCGCAGCTTTTCAATGCGCTCGCGGCGCGAAACCAGCGGGGCGTTATAGGCAACGTGCAGCAGCAGATCCAACGCATCCGCTTCTTCATGGTGCGTAACCGCCGCCAGGTGCGCCGGGTCAATGCCGTAGCGCCGCAGCTGCTCCACAATCTCGGCGCGCTGCGCGTGCTGGCTCCAGGCCTGGCGCAGTGCTTGGCAGTCAGGTTCAGGCGGCGCACATTTTGCGTGACAAAATCCGTGAACTGGATGGTTTTGAGCACATTGCCTTCGGGGTCAAGCTCAAAAGCCTGTTCCCCGGCAATATACACTTCCACGCCATCCAGGTAGTATTTCCGCGGCAGCTCGCCAAGCTGGCGCTGGATTTCGGTCACATCTTCCTGAACCTCCTGCCCGGTTTCTGCCTGCAGGGTGCCTTCTTCGCTGTGCTGCACTTCGGTTTCATTGCCCGCGGTGTCAATCTTCGTGCGGGTCACACGCACCGGGTCGCCGTCAAACTCCTTGTCATAGAATAACTGCGTCGCGCCAACGTAATCAATGATCGTGAACCAGTATTTGTTATGCTCTTCCGAAACGCGCGTGCCACGCCCAATGATCTGCTTGAAATCCGTCATCGAATTAATCACGCGGAACAGCACCACGTTGCGGCAGGTCGGCGCGTCCACGCCGGTGGTTAGCATTTGCGAGGTGGTCAGGATCACCGGCGCGCTTTTCTCCGGGTCCTGAAAATCATCCAGGTGTCCGCGCCCGACCGAACCTTCATCCGAAACCACGCGCTCCACGTAATAGGTGACATGCAGATCGACATTCAGGTTGTTGAGCGCCTTGCGCATATCGAGCGCGTGTTCCTGATCTACGCAAAAGACGATGGTCTTGTCCATGCGGTTGGTGCGTTTGAGAAAATCGGTCAGGTGCTTCGCGACCGCTTCGGTGCGCGAGAGCAGCGAAACCACGCGCTCAAAATCCTTTGTGCCGTACAGATCGGGGGGTATCTCGCGCCCAAACCTGTCCAGCACCCCAGGGTCCACCGGCAGGCCGTCCCTGTCCGCATCCGGCACAACCCGGTAAACGCGGTAAGGTGCCAAAAAACCGTCTTCGATGCCCTGTTTCAGGCTGTAGGTGTAGACCGGCTCGCCAAAATAATCATAGGTATCCACATTATCCGTGCGCCGCGGGGTGGCAGTCATGCCGATCTGGGTGGCTGAGTTGAAATACTCGAGGATTTTGCGCCAGTTGCCTTCCTCGTTGGCCGAACCGCGGTGGCACTCATCAATGACGATCAGGTCAAAGAACTCGCGCGGGAATTTTTCGTACAGGCTGGGTCCGCCGCCTTTGCCGGTCAGGGACTGATACAGCGCGAAATACACCTCCCGGCTCTTAACCGCCTTGCCGGAAAGTTTATGCAGCGCCTGACCCATCGGCGCAAAGGTGCGGTCTTTGGCCTGGTCAATCAATACGTTGCGGTCCGCCAGGTATAAAACGCGCTTTTTGCGCCCGGCCTTCCACAAGCGCCACACGATCTGAAAGGCCACGAAGGTCTTGCCAGTGCCGGTCGCCATGGTCAGCAATATGCGCTGCCGGTTCCCCAGCACCGCATTGACGGCATTGTTAACGGCCACCTGCTGGTAGAAACGCGGGGTTTTGCCGCCCGCCTGTTCAAAGTAAGCACTCAGCGCATCGGTTTTATCCTTTTGGGTCGGCAGGTTTAGCGTGCCCTGCAGCCGCCCCCACAGTTCATCGGGCGTGGGAAACTGGTTCTGCTCGCATTCCAGGCCGGTGATGAAATCATGTTCCACAATGCCGTGCCCGTTGCTGGAATAGGCAAACTTCACATTCAGCAGTTCAGCGTAGCGCATGGCCTGCGCCAGCCCGCCCGCGGCGTTTTTATACTCCGCCTTGGCTTCCAGCACCGCGATCGGGATGCTGCTGCGGATGAACAGCACATAATCCGGGCGCAGGCCTGCCTTGCGAGTATGCTGCCCGCCCAGCGGCACAATCCGCCCGGGGGTCAGAATATACTGCTCCAGGATGGCATCATCCTCCCAGTGCGCGGCTTTGAGTTTGGGCAGGACGTAGGTGCGGCAGGTGTCGGCTTCATTGGTCATAGAAAATCCCCGGTGAGTGCAAGAAAGAGTAATCCAATTATAAGGGAAATATTGGAAGGGGACGTATTTCTAAAATGTCATTAGAACACAGTGATCATCCGTCGAAGCAATCTCCCGTTAAATGGGCAAAGCTAACCTTTCGGTTTTTTCACCCGTCATGTTCCTGGCGGGTTCTTTCGCCCCGCATTTTCTTGGCGGGGAAAATCATCCTGAATTTGGCTGCCCAGCGAATGAAAATCGTATTGCGTAGCATGCCCTGCCTGTGGAGTTTTGCGCCTGCCTTGGCACAAAACTCCACATAAAAAGCCGATTTCTCCCCCTTCCTTTGGAAGGGGGCCGGGGGATGGTTGTGGTGGACCCATACAATCGCATTGTAAGCAATGTGACATTTTGTCAAAGCAAATACCCTGCTATAATAGTACAATTGTTCTTTTATCATCTCGCTCCCCCACATCACAGAACCTTAACAAGTCACCCCCACGCGCAGCCCCACAAAAAATTTTTCTCGAAAAAGCTGTGAAAAGTTGTTAAATGTTGTTAAATTGAACATGTCATTGTGACATCGTCCCGAATGCCCCTGTCGGGACGATGTCACAATATCCGATTAAATGGTGACGCAATCACCTGCGCGAGGAGAGAACTTTTACGAACGGAATTGTCCAGGCTTTCGATGACTATACAGAATCCGGAACCTTAATCCTAAATTCAGACAAACTTGCTATAATATTTTCTGTGACCACACCCACTGCTCCTTCCTTTAGCGTTTTTAATTGCACGCAATGCGGCGGTGAACTGCACCCCGACGAGGGCCAATTATTTATTACGTGCCCTTATTGCAGTTCCACCGTCTATTTGGATAAATCCAGGGTTGTTTTTCACTGGTACCTGGCTTCCACCATCAATGAACAACAGGCGGCGGCAGAACTGGCGCGCTGGATGGCGGGCAACGATACGGTGAAGGACCTGGATAAAAAATCGCGCATTTTGGGGCAAACCTTTCAGTATTTCCCGGTCTGGTTCTTTAAAGTCAACGATGGGAAAACTGAAAAAATTTTTCTGGAACCGGCGGCGGCTACTTCGCTGACCGAGCTGAGTAATTTAAACCTGCCCGCCGGTGATCTGCGCAAGTATGAAGATGGGCTGGCCGCGCAGGCGGTTGAACCAACCGTGCCGCTGGGGGCGGCCCAGGAATGGCTGAGCCAGAAGCAGGTCAACTTGCAGCAGGTCTCCGAGAGCGCACTGGTGCATATTCCCATTCACCTCTTCAAATACGGTTTCAACAACCACATGTACACCGCAGCGGTGGAAGCGGCCACCGGCAAGACACTGGCGAATATTTTTCCTGCTAAAGCCGAAGCACCTTATATGGCGGTGGGCTGCGCCACTGCGCTGGTATTTTTGTGCCTGGCAGCCGTCTTTGCGGGCTTTACCGCAAATAACAGCACGGGGATCGGGCTCGTAATTTGCCTGGGGGGCGGCCTGGTGGCTGCACCGATCTTATTTGGAATTGCCAGTTGGGTGGCCTCAAAGGTGTAATGATGAGCGACACACAGAGTATGAAAGGTTTGGGCTGCCCACGCTGCGGCGGCGTTGTGCCAATCCCGGATGGGCAGGCGATTGTACGCTGCCCGTACTGTGACTTGCGCTCGATTGCGCGCGGGGAGCTGGGAGTACGGCGCTACCAGGTGCCGGTGCGCGCCACCCGCGAGCAGGCGCTGCAGGCCATGACCAAATTTTTCAACAATTTGGCGGTTGCACAGGAT
>JBBRWF010000221.1:0-7198 GCA_038249405.1 Anaerolineales bacterium | reverse complement strand
GGTTAATAGCGACATGTGGGCTTCATCGAGGTGTCTGCCGCCTTTGTTGTGATTGCAGGGGGCGCAGGCGGTTACTACATTGGTCCAGATA
This sequence comes from Anaerolineales bacterium, assembly GCA_038249405.1. Taxonomy (GTDB): domain Bacteria; phylum Chloroflexota; class Anaerolineae; order Anaerolineales; family Villigracilaceae; genus UBA5195. The sequence continues at coordinate 7,107 of JBBRWF010000221.1, read as the reverse complement.
TGCGTGCCACCCATGTGACGCGGTAAGACATGGTCAATTGTCAGCGTTGAACTCTTTCGGGCGCAGTACTGACAGGTATAATTATCTCTTCGGAAGACTTCGCGCCGAGTCAGTTTGATGCGCGAGCGCGGACGTTGTATCATGTGCTCGAGGCGAATGATAGAAGGCAGCGGGTATGAGGTTGAGACGGTCTGGATGACGCCTCTGCCGTTGGCGATCAGCGCGGCTTTGCCGTCGAGCAGCATTCCAATAGCCCGGCGTGTATTACAGACATTAAGCGGCTCAAAATTGGCATTGAGCACTAAAACCAGTGGTTCCATGGTTTCTCCGTAATGGAAATTATACATCGGCTTTTTCTAGCAGTTAGGAGGTAATTATGAAGGTTCTGATTTCTGGTGGAAGCGGTTTGATTGGTTCAGCGCTTACGCGTTCCTTGTTGAATGATGGCCACAGTGTGTGGATATTGACCCGCAGACCTTTGGGTGCGGGACTGCCGGTTGGCGCTGAAACGGTTGTCTGGGATGGAAAGACCAATGCGGAGTGGCTCGACGTTTTTTCAAAAATGGATGCTGTGGTAAACCTGGCGGGGGAGACGGTAGGGAAGTGGCCCTGGAACGAACAGCGCAAAAAGAATATTCTTGAGAGCCGTGTGAATGCCGGGAAGGTCATTGCTGAGGCTTTTCAGAAGGTTGAGAAAAAACCTGGCATTCTGATTCAATCCTCTGGGATTGGTTACTATGGCGCATGCGGAATATCACCTGTGACAGAAAATTCTCCGGCGGGTGATGATTTTATGGCGAGTGTAGCAGTTGATTGGGAAGATTCCACGCGGATTGTGGATGATATTCCAGGTGTGCGGCGCGCTATTATTCGAACTTCGCTGGTACTGGATGCCCGCCAGGGGGTATTACCGCTGATGGCTTTGCCTGTGCGCTTATTTGCGGGTGGACCTTTGGGCAGGGGCACACAGGGGGTTTCGTGGATTCATATTGACGACGAAGTGCGCGCAATTCGCTTCCTGATTGAAAATGATTCTGCGCGGGGCGCGTTTAATCTTTCGGCGCCCAACCCGCTTTCTAATGCGGAGTTTATACGGGTGCTTGCCAGGGCGCTTTCCCGTCCATACTGGCTGCCTGCGCCGGCTTTTGCGTTACGGCTTTTGCTGGGTGAGATGAGCACGCTGTTATTGGATGGTCAGTTCGCTTTGCCGCAAGGGCTAACTAAACTTGGTTTTAATTTCCGGTATTCAAGCGCGGAACTGGCCTTTCGGGCTTTGTTTAAGTGACACGGGGTTTTGATTTTATCGTCTCAAAAAAGATTGGAAGGGTGACATTCACCCGACGTTTTCGGAGTTAAAGTGTTGAAAACCGGGTGGCTGTCAACTTAATTATTGAGACTAAAGTGCTATGTTATTTTAATGATTTGGCACGTACAATTCAGGTTAATGTCCTCCATCCTGGAGTAAGTTCATGCAAGTTGGTACCGTTCAAAAATTGATTTCTATTTTTAACCAGAGCTTTCACGAGCTGGGGGTTTCTGTTTCTCTGGAAAAGTTGGAAGACCTTTCTGTGACGATCCACCGTGCCATGACTGTTCAGGCTCGGCATTTTCACACACTTGAACATGTTTTTACGTTCGTAGACCCCTCAAATGCCATCCGCAGCCTGGCGGCTCTTTATCATGATATTGTTTATTTTCAAGTGGATATGGGGTTTTCTCCGCAAATATGGGAATTAATTTCTCCATACATCCGGCAGCAGAACGGTGTATTTTTCGTTTCGGAGAATGTGGCGGATGAGGATCGCACGGCTGCGCTAACGCTGGATGTTTTTGATTTGCATGCGGGGCAGCGACTTTCTTCGATTGTGGCGTTAAACGAATTTTTGAGTGCGATTGTTATGAATAAGCAGCTTGCGGGGCTGGTTGCAGAAAAAGACTTGATTCGCATGACGTTGTGTGTGGAGGCTACGATTCCTTTCCGGGGTTTTACTCCGGATGGTAAAAATCATTTTGATCAGTTGGAAATGCGTTTACCCGAGATCTTTCAGCGTTATGGGGTGGATATTTCACAGCAGGAGTTGATCGAAAGCATTAAAACTGCGGTTGAATTTGCCAATAAGGATATTGAAAACTTTGCAGAGGCTGATACGGGGCGTTTTCTGGATAATACCTGGAAATTGCTGCCCGAGACCAACGCCGCATTGCGATTGCCGGATGTTTATTCCATCGGTACGTACCGCCAGGCATTGGTTAATATGAATTCTTTCTTTGAGCATTTAAACGCTGATACTGTTTTTAACCAATATCGCGGTGTGCCATTGCTCGAAGATTTTGAAAAAATGACTCGTTTTGCCCGTAATAATATTCAGATCGCTGTTCAGTATTTGCGGATAAAAATTCTCGGTATTACTATTTTGGAATCATTGGCGCGGGCTACTGGGGGTGATGCACCTCTTTCGCTGTTTATGGGAGATATTCCGCGCGAGGGTGTGAGTATCAAGCGGCTTGAGTATTTTCTGCCAGAGCTGGATGATCCTGCCTGGGTTCAGCCAAATTCTGTCATTTTCCAACTGCTAGAATCTGGCCGAGCGAGTGATGCCAGGTTCGATATGAAAAACTCTCCACTTTCTCTGTTTGTTTACAAGTCTGTGCGGCCTGAAAAAATTTCAGTTTACCTGGAACTAGCGACAGATTTTTACAGTGGAGCGTTATCTCCGGGTGATTTCTTAAATCAAATTGACCCGTTTGTGGTTCAACCAATCGCGCGGGCCAGTTCTATTATGGTTTATACGCGCCGCCAGGCTTTGCTTGGTTTTGCCGGGGAAAGTTAAGCGTTATTGTGAGACCAGGTATTATATAATAGCGGCATGACTGAAACCAAAACATACACACCTGAACTTTTGCCGCGCCGCGGTGAGATCACAGCCTGGGCGCTGGCAATTGTGGCGTTATTTGGCCTGTATTTTCTTTCTTTGCGCCAGGCTGTGCCATTTTGGGCATGGTTTTTTGTGGCTTTTCTCAGCTTTTCTGCGGGGAGTATTTCGCTTGGAAACTGGATGGACAGGCGGACTTTCATTCGGATTGAGCCTACGGGGGTGGTGTTTGAGAATGGTCTGCGCAAGACTCAACTTGCCTGGGAGGCTATACAGAATGTTCGCAGCGCTCCATCACGCTGGGGTTTCTCAGTGCAGGTGATCGGCAGCCAGTCTCATTTTTCTTTTTCCACGTTAGGCGAAATGAAATTTCAGGGAGAGGTGCGCGGCCGCACCGGTTTTGTGGAAGGCGATGCGATCTTTAAAGAGATCATCCGCTGTGCCGGGCTGACAACAAAGGCTCAGACCGGGCAGCTGTTAACATATTCCCGCCCGTGATTTTTGCTGTATAATAGGCTTATGAATATTGATTTGTATTCGTCCTATTACGCGCTATTGTAGCCCTCACCTGTGGAGAATGATGCGCGCCTGCTCCACGGCAGGCGCGTTTTTGTTAAGTCAACCGGGCGGGAATGCCCATATTATGGAGGTTACCATGAACATTAATGAACAGGTGGAACTGCTGATGCAGGGGACGGAATATGGCGATGAAGGTTTGCGCAAGACTATGGAAACTGAGCTGCGCCAGCGACTCATCGATGCTGAAAAGGAAGGCCGTAAGCTAAAAATATATTGCGGTTATGACCCGCGTACAGCTGATTTGCACATTGGGCATACTGTGACGATGCGCAAGCTGCGCCAATTCCAGGACCTGGGTCACGAGGTGGTTTTTTTGATCGGCACGTACACATCGCTGATTGGCGACCCTTCGGACAAGGATAAACTACGTCCTTTGCTGACACCTGAGCAAACGATGGAAAATGCACATACTTATGCAATGCAGGCTTTCAGGGTTCTGGATGAAACCAAGACCACCATTCGTTACAATCATGAGTGGCTGCAAGATTTGAAATTTGCGGATTTGATCAAACTTGGTTCCAACTTTACGATCCAGCAGTTTCTAAGCCGTGAAGCCTTTCGCAAACGTTGGGATGCGGAAGATGCAGTGTACCTGCATGAGTTTTTCTATGCCATTATGCAGGGCTACGATGCTTTTGCATTGAAGACGGATGTGCAAGTAGGCGGCACCGATCAATTATTTAATATCATTACGGCTGCGCGCAAAATTATGACATCGCTGGGTGAGAAACCCAATATTGGCATCATCATGTCGATATTGCCGGGTACGGATGGTGTGGTAAAGATGAGTAAATCGCTTGGAAACCACATTCCACTCAATTCCACGCCCGAAGATATGTATGGCAAGGTTATGTCGATCCCGGATGCAGCCATGGGACAGTTTGCCCGGTTGGTGACACGCTGGCTGCCGGCTGAGGTTGCTGCGTTTGAGAGCGGATTGAAATCTGGCAGCATGCACCCCCGTGACGCCAAAATGAAGCTGGCTCATGAAATCACCAGCACCTACTATTCAGAAGCCGCGGCAGAGCAAGCCGAGGAAGCATTTGTGCGGCTGTTTCAGCAAGGAAACATTCCTACAGAAATGCCCGAATTTGGGTTGACTGTCGGTCAGACTGTTATTGATGTTTTGATCGCGGCTGGATTGGTGAGCAGCAAGTCAGAAGGGCGGCGCATGATCGATCAAAAAGGCGTGCGGTTGGATGGTGATTTGCTGGAAAAGGCCGACGCTGTTTTCCCCCACCCGGGCGTGCTTCAGGTGGGCAAACGGCGGTTTGTGCGCTGCGCGTAGACGAATTCGCTGGTTCGGTTGTTAAAAATCAAGGGCGGCCTGTTTTTCAGGCCGCCCTTGTGTTATTCAGGGTGGACATTTAATTCGCACCAATAACGATGGATGAGATTGACAGCGCTGGAAAGTTGATCGTAATTATTGGACTTCAAAACATAAGAATTCGCGCCCAGTTCGTAGGCGGTTTGAACATCATCCAGGTTATCGGAAGAAGTGAGCATGACCACCGGTAAAAGCCGGTAACGCGGGTGTGATTTCAATTCTTTTAATACGTCAAAGCCATTTATTTTTGGAAGTTGTATATCGAGCAAGACAACATCCGGGACTGGCAGGCCGTTATCCCAACGTTGGATATAGGCTATGGCTTCCTCTCCATCTCTTGCTATGTTCAGGGTGACTCCAGTTTCCACTTTTTGAAGGGCGCGTTTAATCAAATCCGCGTCCAGTGGGCTGTCTTCAATTAACAAAATGGTTGAGTTGGTCCGTTCGAACATGCTTCCCTTTTTTTAGGCCAGGCTCTACAGTGATTGATCCTATATATTATAAATAATTATAGCATGTCCTGGTTGACAAATGAAGATAAGCGAGTTAATATTTTTATATCAAAATATCTATTCAGGATGCCGCCATGCCTACTCATTTTCGTGGAAACCCGGAGACTGTTCGCGCTCTGGATACTTTTATTAAATTTACGCGTGCCACAGAATCATTACTGGTGCGCTTATCGCGGCGTGGCACCATGCAGCCGCTCAGCACCAGCCAGTTTGCCGTTCTGGAAGCGCTTTATTATCTTGGGCCGCTTTCTCAGGGGCAGGTTAGCGCTAAAGTATTGAAATCAACTGGCAATATTACCCTGGTGATCGATAATCTCGAAAAGCAGGGTTACGTGCGGCGAGCGCGTGAAAGCCAGGACCGGCGCACTGTAACTATTCACCTGACTGATGAAGGAAAGCAGCTGATTGCAAACCTGTTCCCGGGCCATGCACAGGCTATTTGCGATGAACTTAATTTACTGAGTGTTGCTGAGCAGGAACAGTTGGCGCGGATTTGCGCCAAGCTGGGGAAGGGGTTAAATGCTGCTGCTTGATGTTTTAGTGTTTTTGCTTGGATTATCCCTGGTGATTGGCACCTGTTTTTCGGCGATCTCTACTTTTGTCTTGCCGCGCGCGGCGCGCAGCCAGCTAAACCGGGTTGTGTTTGGAGTTTTGCGCCGGGTCTTTGAGATTCCCTTGCATTTTGCGAAATCTTTTGAACAGCGGGATGCGATCATGGCTTATTACGCCCCGCTGGGGTTGCTGCTGCTGGTGCCCAGCTGGTATATTCTGGTTACGGTGGGATACGCCTGCATGTATTGGGCGCTGGGGGTGCCTGGCTGGCAGATGGATTTTCGCATGAGCGGCTCATCTTTGTTGACGCTGGGGCTTGCATCCTCTGATGATCTGTTCGTGAATATTTTGATATTTTCAGAAGCAACCCTGGGCCTGACGCTGGTGGCTTTATTGATCGCTTATTTACCAACCATGTATTCGGCATTTTCGCGGCGCGAACAGGCTGTAAACCTGCTGGAAGTGCGTGCTGGAAACCCTCCCACGGCGATCCAGATGATCCTGCGTTTCCATCGCATTCATGGGTTGGAAAGGCTGAATGATTACTGGGCTGGATGGGAAACATGGTTTGCAGATGTGGAAGAGAGTCATACTGTTTTGCCAGCCCTGGTATTTTTTCGTTCACCGCGCCCTCAGAATTCCTGGGTGGTGGCCGCCGGTACAGTTCTGGATGCCGCGGCGTTGACGCTTTCTGTGGTGAACATTCCTACCTCGGCGGATGCGCAGTTGAGTATTCGGGCTGGTTTTCTGGCGCTGCGCCGAATTGCGGATTATTTTGATATCTCCTATCCTTGCGAGCCTCATTATCCAGAGAACCCGATCAGTATCAGGCGTGAGGAATTCGATGAGGCGGTTGAGATTCTACGAAATGCTGGGGTGCCGCTCAAGCCGGACCTGGAGCAGGCCTGGCTGAGTTTTGCCGGGTGGCGTGTCAATTACGATACTGTCTTGCTGGCGATGTGTTCCTTGCTGATGGCCCCATCTGCTCCGTGGACAAGTGATCGCGCTCCTGCCCCCAGGCTGCCCTCGCTATTCATGCTGGCAAAAAAAGACAGGCATCGTTCCTGAATTTAGGTGAATAATAGTTGGTGCGATACGCGGATGAAGCAGCCAGGATTGTTTTTATTATGTAACTTGAGTTTAGAGTTTGGAACGTAATTGGACCTTAACAAAAAGTGGAACTTGCTGATAAAGTTTTGTTGTGGACAAAAATAAAATCAGCGAGTTCCGAAATGCAGTATACCAAAAAGTGATCTATCGCCGG
>JBBRWF010000220.1:0-7248 GCA_038249405.1 Anaerolineales bacterium | reverse complement strand
GGAATTCCTGATCCTGGACGAACCGACATCGGCGCTGGACGTGTCCGTGCAGGCCCAGGTGCTCAACCTCTTGCACGAGCTGCAAATGGCGTTTGGCCTGACCTATTTGTTCGTATCGCACGACCTGGCGGTCATCCGCCACATGCTCGAGGACCTCATGGCTCAGAATCAAGTCAAAGCTCAAGGGCGGGTAGGGCAGGTTCTCGCCCGCGGCATTGATAATATTGGGGTAATGCAGCCCGGCCTGCGCGGCGCGCTCGAAATCATACTCCAGGCCGAAGATGTGCCCGCCGCAAGGTGCGAGGTGCTCAACATACATCCCCACGCCACAGCCATTTTCCAGAATCCGGCCACGAACTCTTTCCCCGGCAGACTTCAGGAGCATTTCCAGGCGGCGCTGCTGGCCCGCGCGCCAGACGTATGAAGGTTCGCCGCGTAAGGCAGCCTTTGGCATGTTATTTTCGGTCATAAAAGGTATTATACCTGCCTTATTTCTGGCCCCAATGGATGGCGATGGTGCCAAACATGACGCGTTTATAGCCAACATCTTTGAAACCTGCGGCAGCCATGCGACTGGCGAGGGCTTCGGCGGTTAGAAAAGCTTCAGTAGAATCGGGCAGGTAGGTATAGGCGTCGCGTTGACCGGAGAGGAGTGTGCCAAGTATGGGAATGACAACGTGCATGTGCAGCCAGATAAATGGAGAGAGCAGGTTGCGTTTGGGGCGGGTGGTATCCAGAATGACAACCCGCCCGCCAGGTTTAAGCACGCGGTATTGCTCGCGCAGGGAGGCCTGACTGTCGATCACATTGCGCATTAAAAAGCCAGAAACCACGGCATGGAAGGATTGAGCGGGGAAGGGCAGGTAGAGGGCATCGGCATTGGCCCAGCCAAAAGGGTCGACAGGTTTGCGCCCGGCGCGCATCATTTCGAAGGTAAAATCTGCGGCAGTGACGCGCGCGGTAGGCTGCTGGGCCAGGCCTTCGCGCGCCAGGTCACCAGTGCCTGTACCCAGATCGAGCAAGCAGGCATGCGGGTGCAGCCCGGCGCGGCGAATGACTTCCCGGCGCCAGCGAACATCCTGCCCAGCGGTCATCAAGCGGTTCATCAAGTCATAACGGCTGGCAATCCGGGTAAAAATATCCTGCACATAGCGTGATTTTTCTGGTCCAGATAAATGGGTCATAGGGTCTCCTGAAGGGGCTATTATAAACTGCAATAGAGGAAGTCCGCGCCTGTGAAGGTTAAAACAACAGGGTAATTGCATTTGGGCTAATAGGTGGCAACCCGTGCGACTCGGCTTCGGGGAGGATGGGACGATTATCAAGGCGCAAGGCTTGCGTCCCTATGGGGGAGGAGGCGGTTGTTCGAGGTTCGAGGGCTGGTTTAGCGGGTGCTATTCATGGCGGGTGGAATCAAAAAGGGGGCTGTCCGACTTCTTGGACAGCCCCCTTTCCTGAAAGGAGGAAAAGATGTTTTTTGTGGGGCAGGCTAGGCGATACGAGTTTTACCTTGTTTAATAGGACCTGCCGCTAAAATTTTGGGGATGCATTGTTGAGGCAGCCTTTAGCTCAGGGTGCGCCATGTTTTGGCATCTTGCGAGGAAAGCCAGAAGGTATGGCCTGAGACTGCCATTTGGGCAAAAACCTGCCCGTCTTTCGTTAGCAGGCTGCGAACATCAAAATGTTCGCTGAAAGCAATAAGCAACTGCCAGGACTTTCCCTGATCCTGTGACTGCATAATCTGACCGTTGTTGGTGCCGCGCAAGAGCAGGGATCCAAATGTAGTCTGCGCGGTGAGAGCGGGCGACAGGAACCAGTTTGTGAGCGGCGCAGAGGAGGCCGAAAGCGCCCAGGTTGAGGCCAGCCCGGCAGCCATGAGCTTGAGAAAATCACGCCGTTGAAAGCTTGAAGTATGTGTTGTTTGGGTTGTCATGATGCATATCCTTCTTTTTAGTCGCTTACTTCAAGTTGAAAGCGTGGACCAGGAATACGGCAACCTCTGCACGAGTATTGAAGTTATCCGGGCGGAAGGTCCCATCGGCATAGCCAGCGGTGAGACCGCGGGTTTTCAGTTCCGCAATCCAGGCGGATGCCCAATACGCGGGGGGCACATCACTAAAACCGCTGCCGGTGAGAGGCAAGACAGGAGGCGCATACGGGTAGGGGTTGGTTGCGCGAAGCAAGACAAGCGCCATCTCTGCACGAGTCAATTGGGCCTCGGGATGGAAGGTTGCATCGGAGTAGCCGATCATGATGTGCGCATCGGCGACAGCCTTGATCCAGGCGGCGGCCCAATGCGTGACGGGCACATCCGTGAAGCCGGTGCCGGCTGGGGGCAGAGCAGGAGGCGTATAAGATAAGCCATTTATCGCGTGCATGATGAGGACCGCCATTTCGGCGCGGGTGACTGGACGCTCCGGGCAGTAGGAAAGCGGGCTGGCTGAACAGCCGCCAGTGATACCGGCAAAGTAAATGCGCTCGATCAGGGGGGCGGCCCAATAACTAACAGACACATCGCTAAAGGTCCCCACGATGACCCAGTAATAGCTGGCGGGGGTCGCATCCAGGTTTCCGGCTTGATCAATGGAACGCACATCAAAGGTGTGGGGGCCGAAACTCAGACTGGAATAATTGAGGGGGCTGGTACAGGCGGCATAGGCGGCGCCATCGAGCGAACATTCAATGCTGGCGACTCCGCTGCCACCCGTATCAGCGGCGCTGAAGCCAAAGTTGGCGCTGGTGCTGCCAGTGGGATTGGCCGGGCTGGCAGTGATGGCGTTAGTTGGGGCGGTTGTATCCACCACCCAGGTAAACGACGCCGGAGAAGCATCACGACTGCCAGCGCCATCAACGGCCCGCACCTGGAAGGTATGGGAACCATCCGCAAGAGAACTGTAGTTATTTGGACTAACACAGGCAGCGAAACTGCCGCCATCCAGTTTGCATTCAAAACCAGCCAGGCCGCTGCCGCCGGTATCTGAACCGGTGAAACTAAAGGAAGCGCTGACGCTGGTGGTAAGGACGGCAGGATTTGCGGTAAGGCTTGTATCGGGTGCGGTTGTGTCGATGATCCAGGTGTATAAAGCGGGGCTGGCATCCAGGCTGCCCAGGCCGTTGATGGCGCGGACCTGGAAGGTGTGACTGCCCTGGCTCAAGGCTGAGTAATTTTGCGGACTGGTACAGGCGCTGAAGCCACTGCCATCCAGATCACATTCAAAACTGGCAATTCCGCTGGAACCGTTATCCACACCAACGAAAGCAAAGCTGGCGCTGGTAAGGCTGCTCATGCTGGCCGGGTTGGAGGTAATGGTTGTATCGGGCGTGGAGGTGTCATAAATACGGCTGAACTGCGGGGCAGCCGTGTTTAAATTGCTGGCCGCGTCCTGCGCAATGCCGGAGGGTATATCAACGGTGATCAGTCCGAGGCTTGTAGGAGTCAGGTCGAAGGTATAGACCGCGCCACTGCCCGCGGGGTTACTGGCTGTTCCATTCACAATGACAAGATCACCGGAGGCCACAGTAGGAGTAAACCCGCTGACAGGTTCGCTAAAGGTAACAGTCACCGAGAAGGGGGATGAGTTGGTTGAAGCGGGTGTGAGGGAAGTCAACAACACGGATGGAGAAAGGGTGTCGACCATCCAGGTAAAGGAAGCCGGGGTTGCATCGACATTGCCGGCTGCGTCAATGGCACGAACCGTGAAAGTGTGGGAGCCATCTGGCAGAGCCGGGTAGCTATTCGGGCTGGTACAGGCTGCATAGGCGCCGCCATCCAGGGCACATTCAAAACTGGAAATACCCGAGCCGCTGCCATCATTGCCGGTGAAGGAGAAGTTTGCGGTGGAGTTGTTGGTTGGGTTGGCCGGGTTGGCGGTAATACTGGTATCGGGCGCGGTGGAATCGATGGTGAAGGTGTTGATGTTTGAATCTGAACCAGTATTGCCAGCCGCGTCGGTGGATGTGGCTTTGACAGTATGCGAGCCGTCACTCAAGGCAGAGCCGGGGGTGTAGCTCCAGACACCAGCATTATCAGCGCCGATGCTGCCGCTCAACGAGCCATCAAAGTAAACATTTACGGTACTGTTGGCTTCGGCGGTACCGCTAACGGTAGGAGTTGAATCAGTGGTGAGGCTGGCATTCGCGGGGGCTGTCAGCAGCGGGGGGTTGGGATTGGTACGGTCAAGGGTGAAGAGCTGGCCTGTAAAAGGCAAGTTGGTGACGTTGGGCGTAAGGCCAGTGTCATTGGTCAGATTCAGGCCGAGCGTGCCATCGCCGCTGCCGGTGCTGGCGGTGATATTCCAGGTTGTGGATGGAGGACCGCTGGCAGCCACGACAGTTGTGATGGCCGGGGTACCCGCCAGGCCGGTGTTTGCCAGGGTGAAGTTAGTCTGCGACAGGTTATCGACCGCATCGGCAAAGACAACCTGCCAGGTGACAGTTGCATTTTTTGTGGGATTGGCGCTGAGGCGGTTGAGTGACACAACGGTGGTAGGCTGGGTAACTGTATGCAACACAAAGGAAGAGGTGCTGGTCTTAAAGTTGGCGTTCCCGGCGTAGGTGGCGGTAAGGTTGAAGGTACCAACCGTAGAGAAGGTAATATCACAAGAACCGGCGGTGACCAAAGCGGTGCAGGTATTGGCAGCGCCATCGGAGACTGTCACATTGCCCGAAGGCGTGCCCGCGCCAGGCGCAACCGGAGCTACCGTAAAGCCAAAGGTTACGAGGCCACCGGAGAGTGATGGGTCGGGTGTATCATATGTGATTGTGGTGGTGGTGTCTGCCTGGTTAACGGTATGCGCCACAGATGAGGATGTACTGGTCTTAAAGTTGACATCCCCGTCATAGGTGGCGGTGAGATTATAAGGACCCGCTGTTGTGAAAGTAAGCGTGCATGAACCGCTGCCGGATGTGAGGGTGCCGAAGCATGAATTTGAACCGTCACTGACCGTGACATTTTGGGTAAGCGCGGTAGGAGCAAGCACTGCACCGGGCGAAACCACCGCAACAGTGAAGTTTACAGTAATGGTTTGGCCCACAACCGAAGGATCGGGCAAATCAGACGTGATGGTGGTCGTGGTGTCCGCCTGGTTAACTGTGTGAGAGACCGTGGAAGAAACCGGGCTGCCGTTAAAATTGGCATCACCGTTGTAAACTGCGCTGATTGATTTGGAGCCAGCGGTGCTAAACCCCAGGTTACAAGAGGAGGCCGGCAGGGTTATAGTACAGGTATCGGTACCTGAAGTGACTGCTACCGTACCCGTAGGCGCAACAGGCGTATTACCGAAGGCGCCCGTAACCGTCACGCCGACCGCAACCGACTGCCCCACTACGGAGGGGTTGGGGGTATGGGTGACAACAGCGGTTGTGGTATTGGCCTTGCTAATCGTAAGGTTCAATACGTTGGAACTGACACCCGAAGTGTTATCGTTATCCACTCGGGCTGAAATGACAGCGCTGCCGATACCAGTGGCCGTAAACGTGGCGGTGGCTGTCCCGGCGGCCTGGATGGTTGCCTGCTGCGCACTCAAACTGCCCAACGTGGCTGCCCAGGTGACGGGCTGGCCGATCAATTGCCCGAGGCTGGCAGGTGAAACCCCGGCATTGGATGAGTTCGTCAGGAAACTGGTTGAAAGAGCACTGCTCTGGTTGATGACGAGTGCAGAGTCGGGTTGAAGATCGGCGCGGAACCAGGGCGCAAAAGTGAGCGGCCCACCGGCTGTGGCTGCCACATCGCAAGGCAATGCGGATGGGCCGGTGCTGCAGCCCCACCAGTTATTGGCCACAGAAACATTTACGGCAGTGTCAACACTTTTATAAATACCGCTGCCCAAAGCAGCCGTATTGCCGATGATACGCGAATTGGTCAAAACCAGGTTGGCAGGGCCGATGTAGAGCCCACCGCCAGCGAGGCCGGCATGGTTGCCAGTGAACAGCAGGTTGTTCAGGGAGTAAGGAGTTGTATTGAGCGGAAGATTGGAAAGATATAACGCGCCGCCGTAAGAAATGGTGGCGGTGTTATTCGTAAACTGCGAATTCTGCAGGCTAAGCGTGGTTCCGGCCGTCAGCCCGGTGGAATAAATCGCGCCGCCCGAGCCCTGGGCGCTGTTGTTGTTAAACGTGGAGCCTGTAATATTCAACGCACTGGATATAGTAGGCCGGTATGCAAGCGCGCCGCCGCCGGAATTGGTACGCAGGGCATGATTGCCGCTGAAGGTACTATTGGTGATCGTGACTGTGGATTGATTGGTAAAAATATTAATGCCCGCCCCGGTGCCCTGGTTAGTGCTGGCGTCATTCGCGATGGTATTGTTCTGAAAGGTCACGTTGGTGATATTGGCGGTGGAGTTGACGGAAAGGCTATCCAGGTTCAAGCCGCCGCCGTAGCCATGCAGGTTGGTATTGTCAGAAATAATGGCGTTGCTGAGTGTGAAAGTGTCAGAATTGCCACCCGCACACCAATCGATACCGGCGCCAGTCTGGCTGAAATCTGGTGCGTTTGCGGGCTGGGTGTTTTGCCCATTGCGCACGGTTACGCCATCAATCGTGACATTCACCCCGGCGGTGCAAAACGGGTTGGCGGCGATCACCTTATCAATGCCGTTGGCACTGGTTGTACCGGCCTGGATGATCGTACTGGCAGACCCGGCACCCTGAATGGTAAGACTCTCATTGATATCAAGATCGCCAGTGGCATTGAAATCTTCATTGACGCCAGCGGCATTGGGAATGCTCAATGTAAAGGTACCGGCGGCCAGGGTGATAACATCTGCGCCCGCGCTGCCAGCCGTGCAGCCGCCAAACGTTCCATTGGTGTTGGCAGCGGTGATGGCCTCGCGCAGCGAACAGCCGGTGCCGATGGCACCGGCTTCATCAGCAAAGGTATTCACAGAGATGACAGCCATTAATGGGGCAGCCCTGACAATCACAACGGGCGATTGAACCAGGACTGAAGCGGATAGCGCCAGAACCATTAACAGTCTTAGAAAATGCACATGAAATTTTTGTGATCCGCCAGGTTTGAAAGAACGAATAGAAAAGAACATAAAGACTCCTTGAATCAAGAGCGAAACCCCAAAATATTATGCGCGGGCCGGGAAAATACCCTGCAGGGCAATAATAAAAGTCACCACCAGATAAGGCTGCATATTATTATGCGGCAAACTTCCACCAGCCGGAGAAAGCGCCAAAGGGTTCATGGATACAGTAGGATTGGCGCTTGAATAAGCGGGCGGCGGGGTGCGCCCGGCCTGG
>JBBRWF010000219.1:0-7275 GCA_038249405.1 Anaerolineales bacterium | reverse complement strand
GCCCGGTGTGAACAATTACCTTAATCCGGAAATCCACCGTGCAGCATTTGCCATTCCTGAGTTTTTCCGGCGAGAGTTGTACGGATAGTTTCCAAATCATGCAGGGGCTGCCAAAAGCAGCCCCTGCATGATTTATGGAGTGGACCGATCTTGCTATTCCAGTATTTCGACAGGGTCTCCCATTGAGAGCGGACCGGTTGTTAATGGAATGACATTGACCCCGAACATTACCTTGCCGTTGAATTTGCGGAACAGCGCCAGGGTGGTATTGGGCTCCTTGCCTTTTTCGGCTGTGTCCTGGTCAATGGTGGGCACATTACAGCGCGCGCACGGTTTCACCAGCGCCAATTCAATCTGACCGATACGAATGCGCTTCCAATGATCTTCAGCGAAGGGTGTTGTGCCGCTGACAACCAGGTTGGGCCGGAAGCGGTTGATCGGGATGGGCATTTCCAGTCGGCTGTTGAGATCGTCCAGCGATTCTTGCGAAACGATCAAAATTGGGAATCCGTCTGCAAAGCTGACGTGATCATCCGGCTGGACGGCGTACTCAAGGCTGACTTTACGCTGGAAGTCAGGCGCCATGTGTACCAACCTGGCGGGCATCTCTAGAAATTCCGTTAGCCAGCGTGCTGGCAAATCGCCCTGGTCAAGCGCAGCCACACCGCTGTCGTCCCAGATTTCCACGCTCACCGGCTGACCGGTCTTGCGCACTGGAATGGTTAGTTCTGGCATGCCAGGCGCTGATAGGCGGAGGCTTTCATTTTCGAAGTGCGGGGTGATCAGTGCCATACGCGCGTGATCGCGCTGGGTCAGGAATATGCCCTGTGGATCAACCACCATCAGGCGGCGGTCGTTTTCGAGGCCCATGCGTGCCACGTTCGTGTGTCCGGCCTGATGTCCGCGCAGGGATTTGACTGGATAAATGAATATATTTTTCAAAATGGGCATGTTGGCTCTCGCAGGGGTTCTTCTTGTTGAATAGGGAAGCAATTAAAAAACAGGATGCTGAGATATTGGAAAAGAGTCCTGAATATCTGGTCATCCTGTCTGGTCGCGGTTGGTGAGGCTCAAGAAAGCTGAGTTTGCCCAAAGCCGTTTGTGACAGGCCGGGTTTTTCGATTTTGGTGCTTTAAGTTGGGAAACTTGATGCGCTTGAGCGTGATCTTCTGTAAACTGATCCGTTTGGAAAATTGTGTGGTCACTTTTTTATACGCTTCGGCTGGCCCGCGCCACCAATCACGCAGCAACCTCAGAAGCGCAATGCCCACCCAGGCGGCATTGACGCCCACAGAAGGGTAGGCTCGCAAATAATACGAGTTGATCACCAGCATGACCGCGCCGATAACATTCAAAAATTGGTAACTGAAAGAGTTGCCGTGCATCCACTGGATGGATAGTAAAGCATAAGCAAGCAAGACCAGCGCGGCACCAATCCAGCCGATTGCATCAATAAGAAAAGGTGACATTTCCATAAATTTAGTGTAGCATAAAACCAAATAGTATGGATAAAATCTCCACTTTTTCTCCACAATTTTATCTTCAATCGCGTTTCATGCGCACATCCACCGACACTGCGCCCTGGCTGAGCACGCGTAATGGGTTGATCTCAATTTCACTGATTTCAGGATGCTCGCTAACCAGCCAGGAGAGGTTAACCAGCGCTTCGATGACCGCCTGTTTATCGGCAGGCGGGATACTGCGAAAACCAGCCAGCTTTTTTCCGGCCCAGGTTTTTTGTAATAGTTTCCCTGCTTCTGACGTGGTGAGGGGTGCCAATGCGAAAGCCACATCTTTGAGCCCTTCAGCCTCCACCCCGCCTGAACCAAACATCATCAGCGCGCCAAATTGCGGATCGCGCACCGCGCCAATAATAACTTCCTGCCCGGCGCCGACCTGCCGCTGCAAGGTAATACCCTCCAGGTGGGCATCGGGTCGGGCGGAGCTGGCGCGCTGGTACAGTATGGCGTAAGCCTCAGTCACATCTTCCACGCTGTTTAGATTAAGCAGCACCCCGCCAATATCTGATTTATGCGAGATATGCGGGCTGGCAATCTTCGCTACCAGTGGGAAACCAATTTCTGCGGCAATCTGGGCGGCCTGCTGTGGGTTGGCCGCCAGCCTGAGCGCCGCGCTGTGGATGCCGTACGCGCTTATCAGTTCTTCGGCGCTGCAGCCTTCAGCCACGCCAGCCGGCTTTTGTCTGTCTTCGGCCTGTGCGTTGTCTTTTTTCAACAAGAATTCAGCGCGCTGGGCAAGTGCGCCCAGTGCGGATGCTGCGCGTTCGGGGAAGGGAAAATCTGGGATGCCCGCCTGGCTAAAATGTTCATGCGCAATCTGGGTGATTTTGGCGCCCATCGAGACCACCACTACCGGCTTGGACGCGCCCTGGATGATCGGGATCAGGGCATCTGCAACATCTTCAGCCAGGCAGCTGGGCGGCGCTAAAGTGATGAGCAGTACCGCATCCAGACCCGGGTCGGCCAGTAAAATCTTTAGACAGTCTGCGTATTGCTGTGGGTTGGCAGATGCCAGCATATCCACGGGGTTGTGCGTGCTGGCCGCAGAGGGCAGGAATTCCTGCATGCGCGCCTCACTTTCGGCGGTCAGGGTTGCCAGGCTCAATCCTTCCATATCCAGCGCGTCTGCTGCGATCACACCCGGGCCGCCAGCGCTGGTCAGAATCGCCACTCTGCGCCCTGCAGGCAGCGGGCAGGCGGATAGAGCCCGCGCCCAGTCAAACAATTGCTCGGCGGTGGCTGCGCGCAGCACACCGGCTTTGGCAAATGTGGCGTTTAATGCGGCTTCGGAGCCTGCCAGTGCCCCGGTATGGGAGGCGGCGGCTTTTTGACCGGCAGCCGTTCGACCCACTTTTAGCGCTACGATCGGTTTGTGGGGGGTGATGCTGCGCGCGGCCTGCAGGAATTTTGCGCCGTTTGGGATGGTTTCCAGGTACAGGCAGATGGTTTTTGTGCCAGGGTCGCTGGCGATTACCGGCAGCAGGTCGCTTTCAGTCAGGTCGGTCTGGTTGCCAAGCGAGACCAACCGCGAAAAACCAAAACCCTGTCCGCGCGACCAGTCGATCACTGCCGCGCAAAAGGCGCCGGAATGCGAAAGAAAGGCCAGATCACCTTTGGCGGGCATGGGCGGCGGTAGGAAGGTGGTATCAAAGGGCAGGTGAGTATCCAGCAGCCCCACGCAGTTGGGTCCTATCAGGCGCAAGCCAAATTCATGACACGTTTTGAGCACATTGGCTTCTAATATTGCGCCCTGTGGACCGGCCTCGCGGAACCCGCCGGATGTTAGAATGGCGGCGCGAATGCCGCGCAGGCCCAATTCACGCAGGGTTTGCGCGGCTGCGTTAGCCGGGACGATCACAACGGCCAGATCGACCGGGTCGGGAATATCAGCAATGCGCGAATGCATGATCCGCTCAAACAGGCGGCCGCCTTTGGTATTAACCAGATGCATTGCGCCCTGGTAACCACTCTCCACCAGGTTGCGCGCTACGGCATAGCCGAGTTTGGTTGGGTCACTGGACGCGCCAATGATGGCGATGCCTCGCGGCTGAAAAAACGCATTAAGGGAGTTTGTCATATAGGTATTATAAAGGTAGACGTTTTTTTTACGCCTGCCAACCCTTACCAACTATCCCAATGAACCACGCTTTCGAACTCTTGCCGCCCGCCTTTTTTGGGTGGTGCAGAGATTACCTGCTCATTGAGCGGATAGCCAAAGGAGATCACAACGCGTAAATGCCATTCGCCCGGGAAACGCAAAATTTCTCGCGCTTTCTCGAATTCATATATGGACGCCGGGCATGAACCGATGCCCAGCTCCCAGGCGGCGAGCTGCATAAATGCCGCGGCTTGCCCGGCATCAAACAGGCGCTGAAACTTTTCGCTGGGATCGGGAATCAGAATGGCAACTGCCATTGCGGCCCCGGCGATGTGCCCGGCCCATTCACCGCAGGTCGAGAGTGCTTTGAGCACTTCCTTGTCGCGGATGGCAACAAATTGCCAGGCCTGGCTGTTTTTGGATGATTGTGATCTGCGCCCGGCGTTCAGGATGGCATGCGCAATTTCATCAGATAATGGTTTGTCCTGAAATTCGCGCACGGCGCGTTTGGTGCGGATGGCTTCGGATACGTTCATGTGGGACTCCTTGAATTAGAAAGCAAGAATAAAAAAACGGCCTCGGGAATCCGTCTCGGACCGTTTTAGTTAATAAAATTCTGCCGCTCTGGCTACGATTGAAATTTGAGGTTAGATCGCGGTCAGGATGTGCTCAGGTTATGAAAATTAGGCACGCAGCGCGAGTATATCCACCAGGTTTTATGGCAAAGAGATGGATGAAAAATAGCTGAGCGGGAATAAATAATCATCACCTGATTCATCTACAACACGGATCATTTGATGTGCTTCTGCTTCTGCATCTGGCAAAGCCTGATAAATTTTGCGCCGTTCCAGTGAGGCCTGATAATCTTCGTTATGGATACAAACCACAAATCGGGTGGATTTTTTATTTGTCATGTTATTTACCGATAAGACGTTTGATTTTGAATTCCTTTTGCCAAACCCATGGGCTTCATACCAATGAATTTCGGCAAAGCAGGTGGAGTTATCGGGTATTCTGAGACTGGCGATGCCCTTCAACTTATGCCAGCGCCTTGCGCCATCGTTTTTCTGCAATCGTTCCCGCTCGCGAATCGTATGCCCGACTTAGATAATTTTTACTTCTTTAATTTCGCCGATGAGTTCAATTTCTGGGCGCATGCTGACTTGTTCCTGTTTCAATTATACAACTCAATACCATTCTTCGTTAAGTTCGGGTGGTACTCCCAATGATTTGTATATATTATGCAAGGGGCAAGCCAACGGCTGGCGGTACCGGCAAGGGCGGGATTTCCCGTAAAATATTCGGGACGATGTGGCGGACAAAGCCGCTGCGCGAGACGCCGAATCCGCCGCACCTGCCCCGCAGGTTTTTGCAGGGGTTGTACGTTGGTGGTGGGCGACAGATTGGTATCAAATCAATTTTCTATTCAGTCTCACGCTTGCTTGGCCGTCAGATCCTTGTCTTCCATTTCCCAGGCGTGATCGAGTGTGTGAAATGCGGTGTGCCGGATCAGGTACCGGAGCGGCCAGGTGCGGGCCATTTTGCCCTCAGCGTGGAACGTCTGGATCGCTTTGCAGTAGTCGCGGCGAAAGGCTTTCAGCCCTTTGGCGTCAGTGACCCACTCACCGTCTTTGATGCCCACCCCGAGCCCCTTCGCCCAATCCTGTTCGTTGGCGCAGACATGCAGAACGATTCGGTCCCGGTCACGTCCGCCCCCGCGTGGACCCTTCTGCATTTCGGCCGACACGCGCGAACGTACATTGTCGAAATACTTCCAGCACGCCTGCATCAGGGTCAGTTCCCGCTCCAATGCTTCGCTTGACATGGCTTGGCGGTCGATGTTCGAAAACGCGAACGAGATACCCCAGAAGTCGGTTGAGCCCGTACCCGGATATTGCTCGACCACGTCGGCGCTGGAGATGTTCGCAAATGCGGCATCCATCCCGGCCAGCTTCGTCACCGCTGCATAACGCGGAATGTAAGAGAGTAAGCGTTCGATTGCAGCCTCCCCGGTCTTTGCCCCGCGCTCGAGACCGGGCCAGTCCGGTGCTACCGCCACGACCTTCTTGCCCTTCGGACCGATTTCCAGTGTCACCCGCATATGATTCGCCATAGTTACTCCTATCATAATCGTTCCTCAATCGTTCGCCATATATCAATCGAGAAAAGGAAGGTCAAGTGCCTTACCACGTGCGGCCTGCACTAACGGCTGGCGGTACCGGCAAGTGGGGGGACCTGGCGGACAAAACCGCTGCGCGAGACGCCGAATCCGCGGTTAGGGCCACGCTACGCGTGCCAAAAGTGGAGAACCGCCGCGCTTTTGTCTGTTGCAAACGGTATTACCCTATTAGGGTTGCAAAGGCACTATGTTTTCGAGTGAAACTTTAAGAGCCTTTGCAACGGCTGATAAAACGTTAAGCGAACCTTTGCGCTTATTGGTTTCTAACTGTGACAAGTATGGAATGTTAATGCCCGCGTTTTCAGCGGTTTCTTGCTGAGACATACTACGATATTCACGCCAAACTTTGATGGGATTTTCACCATCAAGAATCGCATAAACGACTTTGCTGGGAACTAATTCATCGCCGCCGCGTTCCAAAGCCACTTTCGCGCTGTCATAATCTTGAACATCTTGCAACATTTCGGCTTTTTCTACAAGTTGCAGATAAGTTTCGTAGGGGACAACGGCCCACTCTGGTTTATTACCTTGTTTAATGATTTGTACACTCAATTGTACACCTCGTCCCTGGGGACAATTTTCATAACAATAATCATGCCTTTGCACGAATGGTCCAGCGGATGCTGAAGGACAAGGTTGAGTAAGACCCGTTGAGTGTGAACGAATACCAGAAGCAGTATGAAGAACAGCAGATCAAGTACATGAAAAAGAGGGCAGCGAAACTCGGTTATCAATTGGTGGCTGCCCCAGCCTGAGAAAAGGGACAGCTTAAAAGAAAAGGCGTCCTCACCTGGATAACGCCTGTATCGAAATAAATTTGTTGGTCGATACGATGATGGTTTTCCGCGATGCCGAAACCGTGACCTATTTTTCGACCTGACTATTCATGACTTTTACAGACTCGCTGACAAGTTCCTTCAATACTTTTGTGTCCACGTCGCTCAGTTTCTTGATATACAAACAGGAGCCAGCGCTAATGGAATGTTTTCCCAAGTTCTTTAGCAGGTCTTTTTTGCGCTCAAAGCCAGGCATGATGTACAGCGTAATGTTTTGTTAGCGCGGTGAGAAGCCGATCAGCATCCAATCACCTTCACGTCCGCTTGCACCTTTGTAGTGATAGCTGCCAAAGCCGACAATGCTTGAACCCCACATTTTTGGCGTTTCTTTTGTAACTTGTTTCATTAGTTCAAGAATCTCAAAACAATCTGTACGCTTTTGTTCATCCGCAACAGAATTGAGAAAACCTTCCACGCTTACATCATTGACCTGCGTTTTTAATTCAGCCTTCTTTGCCATGTCATCCTCCAAATTCTTCGGCGAGTTATTTAATTGATTCTTTGAGCAGTTCCTGCAAAACCTTCTTGTGAATGTCCATAAGCTTCTAGACAGTTGACATTTAGTGTTGGCGCACTAACGGCTGGTTTTAGCGGCAAGCGCGGTTCTTTGCGGAAAAAGCCACCTGAGGCCGAATTCGCCGT
>JBBRWF010000218.1:0-7300 GCA_038249405.1 Anaerolineales bacterium | reverse complement strand
TCCTGCCGCATCTAACCGAAGCGCGTGGCAATACGATGGACGAATTTGTGCGCGATGCAGCCAGCCGGTTGGTGGATGAATTGGAGAAACGCCCCGAATTTCTGAACCTGATGCTGATAGAGCTGGTGGAGTTCAAAGGGAAACACGCTCCGCTGTTATTTGAAAAAATCTTTCCGGATATTCAGATTTTGATCGGGCGCATGGCGGTTTTTCAGGATGACCTGCGCCCAATCCCGCTGCCGATGATGATTCGCGCTTTTATCGGTATGTTCTTCTCCTATTTTTTGACTGGCTTGCTGCTCAAAGACTTGATGCCGCCCGCCATGCAGGAAAATTCACTGGAAACTTTTGTAAATATCTTTTTGAACGGTATTAAACAGCCATCCCAGGCTGAAAACGAGCTTTCAACCCATTCCAGTACACCGGAGACTCTATGAATTCACGTCTCATTTCAATCATCCGCAAGGAGTTCATCCAGATTTTTCGCGATAAGCGCACGCTGGTGTTAATCCTCGTCATACCCATCATGCAGTTGTTTTTGTTGGGCTATGCCGCCACCAATGACGTCCGCAATGTGCCCCTGGCTGTCTTTGACCAGAGTCACAGCGTTGAGTCGCGCGCTTTGTTGGATGCCTACCGTGCCGCCGATTATTTCAAGATCGCTTATTCAGTTGGTTCTGAAGCTAATATTCAGACCCTCATCGAAAAAGGCGATGTGCGCGCCGGTCTGATCATCCCGCCCGATTACGCTGAAAGACTCAAGCAGGGCACTGCCCAGGTGGCTTTTGTGTTGGACGGTTCTGATCCCACCGTTGCCTCTACGGCTCTCTCCGCTGCCCAGTTGATCGGTCAGAGCCACGCCACCGGCATCCTGTCTGAGAAAATCTCCCGCAGCGGGCAGAATTTCAGAGTCCAGCCTCCGGTTGAAGTACGCACCACCGTCTGGTACAACCCCGATCTTATTTCAGCCTATTTCATGATCCCGGGTGTCATCGGCATGATCCTGTTTGCGATTACTGCCATCCTCACCGCCACAGCGGTGGTGCGTGAGCGCGAGCGCGGCACAATTGAACAACTCATCGTCACGCCCATTCGCCCCTGGGAACTGGTGTTGGGGAAAATCCTGCCTTATACCTTGTTGGGTTTGTTTGACACGGTTGAAGTGCTGCTGGTAGGGCACTGGTGGTTTGGTGTGCCCATTCGCGGTTCCATGCTCCTGATCGTGCTGCTCTCAGCGCTCTTCCTGCTTTCTGGTCTGGGGATTGGCCTGTTTGCTTCAACCATCGCCAACACCCAGCAGGAAGCCATGCTGACGGTCTGGATGACACTGCTCCCAAGCATTTTTCTTTCCGGCTTTTTCTTCCCGCTGGATGCCATGCCAAAGGTGTTGTACTACATCTCTTATGCCATGCCGCTGCGCTATTATCTCAGCATCATTCGCGTACTGTTGCTCAAGGGCGTAGGCATCGAAAGCATCCTGCCGGATGTGATTGCCCTGGCGATTTTTGGTGTGGTGATCATGGGCGCGGCCGCGCTCAGGTTTAGAAAACGGCTCGATTAATTACCGCCGCCCGTCATTTTTCATTCTTTACAAGACAAACCCAGTACCATTTCAAGGAGTTAACCATGCAGCGCAGACCACCTCTACCCCTGATCATTATTGTTTTACTGCTGATCGTATCCGCAGCCGTATATTTTATCTA
The DNA here is from genome assembly GCA_038249405.1 of Anaerolineales bacterium. Lineage (GTDB taxonomy): Bacteria > Chloroflexota > Anaerolineae > Anaerolineales > Villigracilaceae > UBA5195. The sequence continues at coordinate 5,597 of JBBRWF010000218.1, read as the reverse complement.
TTTCAACAAGCCGCAGACTGTCAGCACTGCTCTGACCGCTTCCGGCACTGTCGAAACCACCACCATCGTCCTTGCCCCCGAGATTTCCGGTAAAGTGCTGGAAGTTAAAGTAAATGAAGGCGATACAGTCAAAGCTGGTGATGTCCTGTTCCAACTGGACGGCTCATTGCTAAACGCTCAGCGCGATGTGGCGCTTGCCAATCTGGAGAGCGTCAAAGCGGCAGTCACCACCACCGATAAAGCGGTTGCTTCCGCCCAGTCTCAATATGATGCCACGCTCTCCACGGCTCTTGCGGATGATAAAGCCAACCGTATTGCAGGCTGGACGCAGGCCAAGCCTTCCGACTTTAACCAGTCCAGCTGGTACTTCAACCGCTCCGAGCAGAATACCGCCCTTCAATCTGAAGCATCTGTCGTAGAAACAGCGTTAACAGCTGCTCAGAATAATATGAAATTTGTGTTGGAGAAGGCCACCAGCGGCGACTTTATTGCCGCCGAACAACGCTTGCTGCTCGCGCGCGTTTCTTACCAGTCCGCGCAAATTGTGCTGGACCGTGCCAATACCGCCACGGATGGGCAGGATTTGAAGGATGAAGCCCAGAACGCCATGGATGATGCCAAGTCTGAACTGACGGATGCCCAGAAGGCTTACGATGACGCCATCACCACCGAGGGGGCCAAGGATGTTCTACAGGCGCGTGCCAAACTGCAGGTAGCTCAGGAACGCTTTGACACAGTCAATGACCGCTTGCGCGCGCTGGAGACCGGGCCGCTCTCGCCCAAGGTGGTTTCTGCGCAAAAGGGTCTGGATCAAGTCACAGCTGCTGCCGAACAGGCCAGGCTGGCCGTGAACCAGGCTGAAGCCAATGTGAAGCTGCTTGATGCGCAGATCGCAAAATTAACCATTGTTGCTCCCGCAGACGGCACTATCCTTTTGCGCAACGTGGAACCTGGCGAAGTGGTAAACCCCGGCTCGAATGTGCTCAGCCTCGGGCAACTCACACACCTGACCATCACAGTCTATATCTCCGAAGACCGCTATGGCGAGGTCAGCCTGGGCCAGGCCTTGGATGTCAAGATTGATTCTTTCCCGGCGGATACATTTACCGCAAGCGTCATCAATATTTCTGACAAAGCCGAGTTCACTCCGCGCAATGTTCAAACTACCGATGGCCGCAAAAGCACTGTTTTTGCCATCAAGTTGAGTGTCGCCAACCCGGATGGAAAACTAAAGCCCGGCATGCCCGCGGATGTTACTTTCAAATAGTCGATCTTTATCGTCACACATTCTTTACACCTGATCCAAAAAGTTTTGAAGCTGATCACAGGATAACCCGATATGATAGTAGCGCATGACCTGCATAAATCATTTGGCCGGCTGGAAGCAGTCAAGGGTATGAATTTAAATATCCCTGCCGGTGAAATCTACGGCCTGGTGGGCGCGGACGGCGCGGGGAAAACCACCACCCTGCGCCTGCTGGTGGGCGCTCTCAGCCTGGATTCTGGCACGATCTCGATCTGTGGGCATGATATTAAAAAAGAACTTGAACCGGCGCGCGCAAAAATTGGCTACCTCTCGCAGCGTTTTTCAATGTACGAAGACTTGACCGTGCTGGAAAATATTCGCTTTTTCGCCGAGGTGCGCGGTCTGCCTGCCCATGAATGGCAGCCGCGCTGCATGGAAATTCTTGACTTTGTCGGCCTGGCGCAGTTCAAAGATCGTTTTGCCGGGCAGCTTTCGGGCGGCATGAAGCAGAAACTGGGACTGGCCTCGGCCCTGGTAACCCGTCCGAGCGTCCTGCTGCTGGATGAGCCCACCACCGGCGTTGATCCGGTCACCCGTCAGGATTTCTGGCAGTTATTGATCCGGCTGGTTTCAGTGGATACTGCCGGCGGTGTTGCGGTTATCATCTCAACGCCCTATATGGATGAGGCTGCTCGCTGCCAGCGTGTGGGCTTTATGAAACATGGTCACCTGATTGCCGAAGGCACCCCTGGCAGCCTGCGCAGCATGCTTGACCAGCGCATTATCGAACTGCGCGGCGAACCTTTGCCTTTGCTACGAAAGATTGCCACCCGCGAGCCAGGTGTGGAGGATGTGCGCGTATTTGGAGACCGGCTGCATATTCGTGTTCAGCCCGGCAAAGCTCCGGCCATTATTCAAAGCCTTAAAAAATCCATCCCGGCGGGCGGGGCCACTTTTAGCAATTCGCGTTCCGTTTCACCTTCGCTTGAAGATGTTTTTATGGCTCTCTCGCAGGACTCTGAATAACAGGTTGCAGGTCAAAAATGATTAATTTTGAGCTAAGCGTTCTTGTCGACCGGTCCTTGCAGGATATTTTTGTCTTCCTGTCCAATCCGCTCAACCTGCCAAAATGGCAGAGCATCATTTCCAGCATTGAGCAAATTACACCTGGTCCGGTTGGCCTGGGTGTCAAGTATGCAGTCCATGCTGAAATGCTCGGCCGAAAGATCGACGGGCAGATGGAAGTTGTTGAGTTTCAACCTCCTTCCCACTTTGGTTTTATCAATAATGCCGGGCCCATGCAGATCAAAGTTCTGGTTACGTTGAAACCAGTCGGCACCGGTGCAAAAATTTCCTTGACTGCCGAAGGCAATCCTGGCGGCGTTTTTAAACTGGCCGAAGGCTTGCTTGTCAGGCAGCTCAAAAGCCAGATGGAAGCCAATCTGGCACGCCTTAAGTCTGTTTTGGAAACGGGCGGCTGAATCGATAACTGCGCTGGTTCCAAGTTCCTTTGCTGGAGAACGTCATGTCCTTACCTGTTGTGTATGTAGATAACCTTACCCGCCGTTTTGGCGATTTTGTGGCAGTGGACCATGTTTCCTTTGAGATCAACCCCGGTGAGATAGTGGGTTATCTTGGCCCGAATGGCAGCGGCAAGACCACCACCATCCGCATGCTGCTGGGGCTGCTTTCGCCCAGCGAAGGCAGCGCAACCGTGCTGGGCTTTGATTCCTTTCTCCAGACCGAGGACGTGCGCAAACGCGTGGGCTATATGTCGCAAAAATTCGCCATTTACGACGACATGACCGTTTGGGAGAACCTCCAGTTTTATGCCGGTGTCTACGGTATTACTGAGCGCGCCAGAATAAATGAAACAATCAGTCATGTGGGTCTCACCGGGCACGAAAAAAACCTTACGCGAGACCTGTCTGTTGGCTGGCGTCAGCGCCTGGCCCTGGGCATTGCGCTGGTGCATCGTCCGAAATTGTTGTTTTTGGATGAGCCCACCAGCGGGGTTGATCCCACCGCGCGCCGCGTATTTTGGGACTTGATCTATGAGCTGGCGGGAGAGGGCGTCACCATCATGGTCACTACCCATTATATGGATGAGGCCGAGTACTGCGGGCGGGTTGGCATCATGCGCGATGGCAAATTGCTCGCCATGGATACGCCCCTGGCGCTTAAACAAAATATTGTCCCTGGCGATGTCTGGGAAGTCTATACCGAACCGCTGCTGGACGGTCTGAATACCCTGGCCGCCGCGAATGGGGTCGTCCGGGTCGCACTGGCAGGCGACCACCTGCGCGTGATTGTCCGGCGCGGCCTGGCGGAAAAGGACCTGAAAAAATTATTGGATACCGGGCGCGTGCGCGTTCTTTCCATTCAAAAAGGCGAGCCCAGCCTGGAAGATGTCTTCATCAGCCTGGCGAAGGATTAATGCCGGTAAATGCACCAGCCAGACGAAAAGGAATTCAACCAGATTTAATGCCAGCTGCGCGGCGAAAGGGGCAGCCAGGTGTTTTTCAGGGATTTGGGTTTTTCAGCCAAAGAGTTCTTCACTGTAATCCTTCTCTTTTAGAAATTTTCTTGAACCATCTGGATGGTTTCATCCAGCCAGCGCAGATAAGCAACTTCGGCAATTTCACCAAAGCGGCGGGTGGCTTCCCACATCAGGGCATGTTTGCGCAAGTGGGGAGCATGTTCCATGGTCTTCGCGATGATCCCGGCAGTTTCGGCCTGATACTTTTCGACAATTTTCTGGTGTATATTGCGCTGAATGTCCAATTGGGCGAGGATGTCGGTTTTATCCTGGTCACCTGAAAAGAAAATCTTGAGCAGCAGGGTATCTTTGTAAGGATCCACCTCTGTGAAAGGCTGATGAAGCCAATCCGCAAAATGCTGGCTGCCCTCGGGGGTGATGGTATAAACACGCCGGTCGGGGCGTTTTTCCTGAGCCACCGAGGTACATATGATCAGCCCTTCTTTTTCGAGGGTTTTCAGGGTGGTGTATATCTGGCTCAGTTCCGCATGCCAGAAGTTGGATGTGGAACGGTCAATGAACTGCTTGAGATCGTAACCGCTCATGGGTTGATAATTCAGGCTGCCTAGCAGGACAAATTTGAGCATGGGTTTACCTTTCGTCCTGGCTTATACGGGTTCTGCGGCGGTAGAGCCACAACCCCGCGGCCAGATTGATGATAATCACGAGCACTCCGTAGAGACCGGGCGCGAAAAAGATTTCGGCGCTGGCGGAGGAATAATTAAAAACCTTGAGCAGGATCAATGTATCGAAGAAGACATTGGCGCAGGTATGGATCAGCACCGGCGGCCAGACAGAGTTTGTCCACAGGCGCAGTTCTCCATATACGATGGCGGTGGGGATGATGCCCGCCAACCCCAAAAGCAGGAACGCGCCCATGTTCAACCCGGTGGCTTTTTGCAATGTTTCCGGAGACATCAAGACCAGGTAGTAAGGCAAGTGCCAGGTCAGCCAGATGATGCCCACCAGGGTATGCCCGGCCAGCGGGTTTTTGATAATCGTTTGGATTTTTGGAGTCAAATAACCTCGCCAGGCAAACTCTTCAAAGATGTTTTTGATAAAGCCGGGCAAAAGCCCGGCAAGGAGCGCCTGACCCAACAATGCGAGCCTGGCGGTTGAACCATCTGGAATGATGATGAAGCCAAGCAGATAGCCTGTGAACAAAATCACGACCATGGTGAGCGGGTGAAAAAGAAAGGCAAAGAGGTACCACTTTCCATTGTTTTTGAAGCCAGGGTTAAGCCCGAAATCCTTCCAACCATCTCCGGCAAATGCTCGCAGGAGCAAGACGGCTGCCAGCGGTGTGAGGATAAAGAACAGCCAGCCCAGGCTGCCGTTCTGGGCGTGCGGGTCCGCGCCGCGCTGCACATCCAACCACCAGCCCAGCCACGGGATGGCGATGATGCAAGTGACAAAAATACTCAGGTTGCGCGCGGTGCGTCTTTTCGTTTCGATGTTCATGCTTGCTCCTTTGTTTGTCGGCTGTTGCAATAATTACCGTGAATGATGAATAAGGCCAGGCAAAATATGGTTCATCTCACCCGGGATTTTCGCCGTAAGATTGTATCTCAACCTTTGGTTTGCCCTGCAGATAGATATTTTGCGGATGATCTTTCCGCAAAATATCCACAAAAAAACTTATTCTATTTAGGACTTACGCAAGATGCATTTGAATGTCTGGCGACTTGAGTTGTTGGCGCAAGTAATCATCCAAAAGTTCGTGCTTGACGCGATAAATAGTTCGGTGCGTTTCAACAGCCACCTGTTTCAGGGGAACCCATACAAGAATGGCACAACCGATTTGGTTTCTGA
>JBBRWF010000217.1:0-7315 GCA_038249405.1 Anaerolineales bacterium | reverse complement strand
ATGGTTCCGAGACTCATGACCAGGGCCGAGATTGTAACAACCGGGTTTGTTAATATCTCGGCCCTGGTCATGAGTCTCGGAACCATCCGCACACCCACCGCCACAGCCTTTCTATTCATCATCATTTTGCCGGAATCATCTTTGACCTTAACGGTGTCATCGCCTCCACCTTTATTGGTTCGCTGATTGTTGGCGGTTTGATCTACCTGGAAAATGCCGGCTTTCTACCCAAACCTGATTACACCGTCACCATCACCCAGTGGGTGGTTTACTCAGGCCTGTTTATGACGACCGGCAGGCTGGCTTTTTACACAAACCGCACCACAAAAAACGCCCTGCTGCGCGCCGAGCATGAAAATGAAGTCCGCGAGCGCATAGAAGCCGAAATGCGCAAACTCACCCGCGCCGTAGAACAAAGCCCCGCCTCCATCGTCATCACCGACCTCCAAGGCAGCATCGAGTACGTCAACCCGCGTTTTACCCACGTCACAGGCTACACCCTTGATGAAGCCATCGGCAACAATCCCCGCATTCTAAAAACCGATCTCACCCCCCCCGCCACGCACCGCACTTTGTGGGATAACCTCACCACCGGCAAAGAATGGCGCGGCGAATTTACCAACCGCAAAAAGGACGGCTCAACCTATTACGAGTCTGCCACCATTTCACCCATCACCGACCTTAACGGCCAGACCACCCACTACCTGGCAGTCAAGCTGGACATCACCGAACAAAAGAACGCCGAAAAAGCCCTGCGTGAAAGCGAAGAACGCTTTCGCATGATGTTCGAAAACCACAATGCCCCCATGCTGCTGGTAGACCCGGCCTCCGGCCAGATTTTCGATGCAAATTTTTCGGCGCAGGAATTTTATGGCTACCAGCGCGACCAGTTCAAAACCATGAGCATCGCTGAAATCAATACCCTGCCCGCAGACCTGGTGAAGCGCGAGTTGCAGCGGGCAGTCAATAAAGATGTCAACACTTTTATTTTTTCCCACCGCCTGGCCAGTGGAGAAATTCGCACCGTTGAAGTACACTCCTCGCCGCTGCTGATTAATGATAAGGTTGCCCTGTTTTCCATTATTCACGATATTACCGACCGCCAGCGCATGGAAAATGCCTTGCGCGAAGCCCAGACCCGCTGGCAATTTGCCCTTGAAGGCGCTGGCGACGGCGTTTGGGATTGGGATTGCCAGACCGACCGCGTCTATTATTCAAAACAGTGGAAAGCCATGCTCGGCTACGCAGAGCATGAAGTTGGCGACCAGCAGGATGAATGGCGCAGCCGCATTCACCCCGAAGACCTGGCGACCGGCGTTGGCGCAGGCAGGTACCTGGGTTCAGAAAACACCATTTTCACCAATGAATACCGCCTCAAATGCAAAGACGGCAAATACAAGTGGATACTCGATCGCGGCAAAGTCATCCAATGGTCCGAAGACCACCAACCCTTGCGCGTCATCGGCACGCATACAGATATTACCGAACGCAAGCGCAACGAAACCATCCTGCAGATTCGGCTGGAATTGTTGGAGTATGCGCACGCACATTCGCTCAGCGCGCTGCTCCAGCAGGCACTGGATAAGCTTGGCACCCTCACCGAAAGCCCCATCAGCTTTTATCACATTGTAGATCCAGACCAAAAGACGCTTACTCTGCAGGCCTACTCCACCCAAACCAGTCAAAAGTACTGCCAGGTAGATGCCAGAAGCATGCACAGTGATCTGCAGCAGGCTGGCCTGTGGGCAGAATGCGTTCACCAGCGCAAGCCAGTCATCCACAACGATTATGCTTCCACTCCGAACCGCTCAGGCTTGCCAGATGGGCACGCCCCCCTGCTGCGCGAACTGGTCGTGCCTGTCTTCCGCGAGGGGCGCGTGGTCTCCATCATCGGGCTGGGCAATAAACCCATTGACTATAGCGAAGCGGATGTATTCTTCGTTTCCTACTTTGCCGACCTGCTCTGGGATATCGCCGAACGAAAAATCGCCGAAGAAGCCCTCAGCATCAGTGAGGCGCGTTCGCGCGCTTTGTTTGAACAATCACACGATGCGGTTTTTATCCTCAATTTGACCGGGCATTTCCTGGCCGCCAACCAGCGCGCCTGTGATATGTTTGGCTACGACCCGCGCGAGATCATCAACCTGTCGGTCAACGATACCTCCGCCGAACAGGACCAGAGCCGGCTGGTTTTATCCCGTTTGCTGGGCGGCGACCATTTCCCAATTTACGAGAGACTCTTTCGCAAAAAAGATGGCAGCACATTTCCAGCTGAAGTAAATTTGGAACTGGTCAAAGATAAAAGCGGAAACCCCCTGCACATTCAAAGCGTCGTACGCGATATCAGCGCCCGTAAAGCCACAGAGCATGCGCTCAGACATGCCAACGAACAATTAAATTTACATATCCTGGAAGTCGAACGCCTGCAGGATGAACTGCGCGAACAAGCACTACACGACCCGCTTACCGGCCTGTATAATCGCCGTTACCTCGGCGATACCCTCGAGCGCGAGATTCTGCGCGCCGCGCGTGAACAGACACCCGTCAGTATTATCGTTACCGATGTGGATTGGTTCAAAAATATCAACGACCGTTTTGGTCACCATGCGGGCGATAAAGCCCTCAAAGCAATTGCGAGTCTGATGAGAAATCATGCCCGCGGTTCAGATTTTGCCTGCCGCTACGGTGGCGAAGAATTTTTACTGGTCTTGCCAGGCGTCACGCTCGAAGCTGCCGCAAAACGGGCCGAACTCATCCGCCAAAAGTGCGAAAATATGGTCATTGAATATGAAGGCCAGCAAATGCGTCTCACCATGTCCATTGGAGTTGCCTCCTACCCGCGCTCTGGCATGGATGCCGAGCAGGTCACCAAAAAAGCCGACAAAGCCCTCTATCGCTCAAAAGATGATGGCCGTAACCGGGTCACAATCTGCACTGACCAGGCCGGCACATCCTCAGAATGATCACGCCAATCATCGCTTGCCGCAATACCCTTACCCTGCGGTTCAACCTGCGGTAGTTTCGTCCGATAATAAGATTGTTGTAAAATTGTAACAAGACCAAAAAGCTGCCCTCGGAGCCCCGTCATGCAAAAGCGACTTCACATTCTACTGGTGGAAGACAACCCGGGTGATGCCAGGCTGATCGGTGAAATGCTGCCAGATTGCAGCGTGGAACGCGCCTCGCGCCTGTCACAAGCACTCGATCTTTTGCCCGCCGGGAATTTCGACCTGCTACTGCTCGACCTGGGCCTGCCCGACAGCCAGGGCTTGGATACCCTGCGCACCATGCTCAGCCATACCGCAATTGTGCCGGTCGTGGTCATGACCGGCAACGAAGACGAGCAGCTCGGGCCGTCAGCCATTCAGGCTGGCGCGCAGGATTTCGTAGCCAAAGGTCATCTCAGCGGTGAACTGCTCGGGCACATCCTGTCTTTTGCGGTCGAGCGCCATCAGAACGAGCGCAAGCTGCGCGAAAGCGAAGATAAGTTTAAATATTTCTTCGACCATTCCGCGGTTGGCAAATCCATCACACAAATCGGCGGCGTGGGCAATATCAACCAGGCCTTTAGCGAAATGCTCGGCTACTCGAAAGAAGAATTACAGACTGTTCATTGGCGGCAAATCACCCACCCACAGGATATTGACGAAACCCAGCGCGAGATGGATGACCTGATCGCTGCTAGAAAAACAAGATCGCGCTTAGTCAAGCGCTACCTGCACAAAAATGGATCAATCGTCTGGGGCGATGTCACCTCCTCGCTGCGCAGGGATGAGCAAGGCCAGCCGCTTTACTTTATGACATCTGTGGTCGATATCACCCACCGGGTCAATGCCGAAGCCGCCCTGCGCGAAAGCGAAGACAAGTTTAAATATTTCTTTGAACATTCGGCCATCGCCAAATCCATTACCGGTCTCAATGGCGAATTGAGCGTCAACCAGGCTTTTTGCGACATGCTCGGCTACACCACGGATGAAATGCTGCACCTTCACTGGCAGGATATCACCCACCCCCAGGATATTGAGCTCAACAACCAGGCGCTGGATGTCTTGATCGCCGCTGAAAAAGAGTCGGTACGCTTTACCAAGCGCTATTTCCACAAAAACGGCTCGATAGTCTGGGTGGATGTCGGCGTGTCTTTGCGCAAGGATCTGGACAGCAAACCGCTTTATTATATGTCGACCGTGGTCGATATCACCCACCAGGTCAATGCCGAAGACGCCCTGCGCGAAAGCGAAGCCCGCTACCGCCTGCTGGTCGATAACATGTCCGATGTTTTGTGGGTCCTAAACCTCGAGACCAATAAGTGGGATTACTTAAGCCCCTCGGTGGAGCGTTTACGCGGTTACACAGCCCAAGAAGTACAGGCCCAATCGGTCGACCAGGGCATGACCCCCGCATCCCTCGCCATTGTCACAGCCCACATGCAGCAACAGGTGCCGCTCTTTCTTAGCAGCGCACAGGCTTCGCAATCCTTTACCAGTGAAGTCGAAGAAACCTGCAAAGACGGTTCCACCGTTTGGACCGAGGTGGTCACACGCTATTTCAAGAACGAACGCGGTCAGTTAAGCTTGCTGGGCGTTTCACGCAACATCAACGAGCGCAAACAGGCCGAAAGCGCCCTGCGCAAGAACGAGGCTTTACTTTCCGAAGCACAGCGCATGGGGCGCATGGGCCATATTGAATGGCTCTCCCCCCAAAATGAAATGGTCTGTTCTGATGAGATTTTCCGCATTTTTGAGCTGGAACCGGGCAGCAACTCCATCTCCAGAAAAGTTCTTACCGAACATATGCACCCTCAAGAGGTTCAGCGCATCCACGAATTGGACAGCCTGGCTTTTGCCAACCGCGCCAACCTCGATTACGAATACCGCATCTTGCTGCCCGGCGGACGGGTGCGCTGGATCCACCAGCAGGCCCAGGTAACCTATGCTCAAAACGGCCAACCGCTGCACATGGTCGGCGTTATTCAAGATATCACCGAGCGCCGCCAGGCCGAAAACGAGCTCATCAAACGCTCCAGCCAGGTCTTCCTCATCAATAACGTCGGCCGAGAAATCGCAGCCCTGCTCGACCTGCAAGAGATCATGGATACGGCTGCCAAGTTGGTCCATTCGGCTTTTAATTTCCATCACGTCGCCCTGTTTGTCATGGATGAAGCCCGCCAGCAGCTCGTCATGAAAGCCCGCGCCGGAGATGTTACGAATATCTTCACCAAAGAACACAGCGTACCTCTCGGTGTGGGCATGGTCGGTTGGGTTGGCCAAAACGGCAAAAGACTGCTCGCCAACGACGTTTCCCTGGAACCACTCTATAAAAATTATTACCCCGAACAGCTTTCCACCCGCGCCGAACTGAGCCTGCCGCTCATGATGGCTGAACGCGTAGTGGGTGTGCTCGATGTGCAAAGTCCGCTAATCGGCGCTTTCAATCAGGATGACCTGGCCGTGCTCGAAACGCTGGCAGACCAGATCGCCGTCGCAATTGAGAACGGCCGCCTGTACCAATCGGTGCAGAGCGAGCTCGCCGAACGCACCCGCGCCGAAGCCGAGCTAAAACTGCACCGCGACCACCTCGAAGAACTGGTCAAAGAACGCACCGCCGAGCTGATCGTCGCCAAAGAAAAAGCCGAAGCCGCCAGCCAGGCCAAAAGCACCTTCCTGGCCACCATGAGCCACGAAATCCGCACCCCCCTCAACGGCGTGCTCGGCCTGACCCACCTGACCCTCCAAACCGAGCTCAACGAAAAACAGCACAACTATCTGACCAAGATCCAATTCTCAGGTGAGTCGCTGCTCAGCACCATCAACGACATCCTCGATTTTTCCAAGATCGAAGCGGGCAAGATCAACCTCGAACAAACTGATTTCAGCCTGGATAACCTCCTGCACTCACTCTCTGGCCTGTTCACCTACAAAGCCCAGGAAAAAAACCTCGAACTGGCCTTTGATACTGGCTCCAGGGTGCCGCGCCTGCTCATCGGTGATGGAATGCGCCTGATGCAAGTCCTCACCAACCTGGTCGGCAACGCCATCAAGTTCACCGAAACCGGTAACATACTCGTAAAAACCCGCCTTGTGGAGCAAAGCGACCGGCAGGCCGCTGATCAAGGCGTGAAACTCGAATTTTCAGTACGTGATACCGGCATTGGGTTAAGCCCGCAGCAAATCACACAGCTCTTCCAGCCCTTCATCCAGGCCGATAGCTCCACCTCGCGCAAATACGGCGGCACAGGCCTCGGGCTCACCATCAGCCAGCGCCTCGTCAATATGATGGGCGGCGATATCAAAGTGGAAAGCCAGCTGGGGCGCGGCAGCACCTTTCGTTTTGCCATTCCCCTCAGCTGCCAGCCCCAAAGCCTTGCGCCGCACTCCGCTCCACGCTCCGACCTGGCCGGTCTGCGCGTGCTGGTCGTAGATGCGAACCCCTCCAGCCGCGATTTTCTGCATAATGTGTTGTCCTCATTTTCCTTCCAGCCTGCCAGCGCAGATTCGGTGCGGGCCGGGTTGGCGCAGCTCGAAACGCAGGCCCAGGAACAGCCCTTTGAACTCCTGCTCCTGGCACGCGGCACGCCAGACGATCTCGATATTCTGGAAGCACTGCGCCACATCAAAGAACACCCCGTTCTGGCCTCCATACGCATCATCCTGCTGCTCAACGCGCCCGAAAGCTTGCCAACCGGCAGCGGCAATCCAGACGGCATACTGCTCAAGCCAGTCAACCGTTCAAATTTGTTCGACGCCATCATGCAGGTCTTTGATAAAACCGTTCTCAAGAACAGCGCTTCTTCTGCCGCACAAAACAACCCGGCCTCCGCCGATGCCGCCCTGCATGCCCTGCGCGGACGCCGCGCCCTGCTGGTCGAAGACAACGAGATCAACCAGCTCGTCGCAACCGAGATGCTGCAAACCCTCGGGCTCCAGGTACAGGTCGTGGATAATGGCGAAGAAGCTGTGCGCCTGGTCAAGACAGGCAATTTCGAAGTCGTCCTGATGGATATTCAGATGCCCGGCATGGATGGCTACCAGGCCACCGCCCAGATCCGCAGCGATCCGCGCTTCCCGTATACCCTCCTGCCGATCATTGCCACTACAGCCCACGCCCTGGTCGGCGACCGCGAAAAGACCCTCGAAGCCGGGCTGAATGACTACGTCTCAAAACCGGTCGATATTAACCAGCTGGCAGCCGCCCTTATGCGCTGGCTGGCGCCGCAGTTTTCTGACGAGCTCCACGCCAGAGAAGTGCTTCCGCTGCCCGCCCCGCCCAGCCATGCCCCCCCCCCCCGCCCATGGGTAGTCCCAAAACTATCAGAAGT
>JBBRWF010000216.1:0-7328 GCA_038249405.1 Anaerolineales bacterium | reverse complement strand
GTGGATTTCAAGGCCTGGTTGCCTACTTTCGCAAGCAATCATCCATCCCTTACGTTTTTTCAATATTCCTGGGAACCCTGCTTTACACCGCCGTTCCCCTCATCCTGAAATGAAAGGAGGTGATCTGATTTGCGTTTCTTGAAAGACCATCGGGGCATCGAGTCGACCGAAGTTGCCCTGATCATCGCAGTGGTCGTTTTAGTAGCCTATGGCGCCTACCGCCTGCTGGGCAGCAACATCGCTGCCATCGTCACCGACATTGCCGGAAAAATCTAATTATCCAGATACTGCCGGTGACGCAACTATCACCGGCAGTACCAACAGGGAGGTGTATGCGTTTTCTAAAAGATCATCGTGGGATCGAGATGCTGGAAGCAGCCATCACCACACCGATTGCCATTCTGGTCATGCTGGCCATCGTCAACCTGGGCATGGTGGTCTATGCCCAACAGGCCGTGCAGGCGGCTGCCCGTCATGGCGCCCGCATGGGCAGCGTGGCGCAAACCTGCCCGGCCTGTGATGCCACCAGCGCGGCCCGCTCGTCGATCTCTGCGGCCGGGATCGTGCAAAAACCTTCCGTGTCCGTTCTGGCTCCAGGCGGCAGCGCCGGCAGTATCCTGACTGTCCAGGTAAGCGGAACTGTGACGAACTTCCTTGCGCCCCTCACCAGCTTGTTTCCAGGGCTACCCGGCCAGACCTTTGTGGTAAAAGCAGACTCTACTTTCCGTCAGGAGGGATGGTAATGCAGCGGCTGCGTCTGGACCGGCGCGGGTACGCCATGACCTTCTGGGCGGTTTTCATTGGCTTTGTGCTCGTGCCAACCTTTGCGCTAGCTATCGAACTGGGGCGGTATTTCTACGCCATCTCCGAAGTGGCGAAGGCAGCGGACGCAGCGGCCGTGGCAGCTTCGGCGGAAATCAACACGCGCACCTTCCAAGACAGCGGCAGCCTGGTTCCAACCGGCAAGACCTGGTCGAATGCTCAGTCGTATGTGGCGCAAAACACTGCCAGCCTGTCCAGCAAGGGCGTACACGCCTTCGTGACTGGCATCCAGCTCAGCGGTGGGGAAAATATGGTGCGCGTTACGGTTTCTGCGGATCTATCCCTCCTGTTTCCATCTGTTGTCCCCGACGTGATGGTGTCCCAAACCGGCGTTGCTAAACTGCGTGCCTTGACTCATTGACCAATTTTGTACCACCCTCTAGGAAAGGCTGTCCCGCATCGCTATAATGGATTTCAACAACTGAATACTACTTCTATTGCACGCTATTTTCCCGTTGGCCGGACATTGCTTCTCCCCTGAGCATTGGTCCGGCCAACTTGTTTAACCGATTTTCACGGCCCAACCGGCCATCTCAATGGAGGAGCGCTTGATCAACGAAGTCATTTTGGAAGGTATTGTCGTTCGTGAACCTTGGAAATATACCGACGATCTCTTTTTCCGCCTGGGCGTGTACCGCGACAGCGACATGCCCGCCAAAAAGCTGGACGCCGAACGCGACAGTGGCGATTACGTCAATGTGCGCGTGAGCGGCGGAGCTAATGGCCTGATCCAGATCCACCGCGGGATGCGCCTGCGGGTACACGGCTTTCTGCAATCACGAGATTTTCGCGAAAGCCTGGAAGAGTTTTTGGACAAAGCCCACAGGCAAGTCGCCAGCGAGTTCCAGGTGGAAGTGACTGGCTTGAAAACCAACCAGGTGCTCATCGACCGCAATGCTATTGAGATTGTTGCTCGCCGCTTGATCGTCATGGACAGCGGCAACACCACAGAGAAAAAGCCGAAGCCCTCCCTGACGACCGAATAATCTCGCCGCCAGCATGAGCCCTGGGCAACCAGGCTGCCGGCAACAGAGCGAACAGACAAGACTAGAGGGAACACTTTCGGCTTTTCTTCCTGAAGCAAAATGCTTTGGGATCAAAGGAGGATCACAGACAGACCCGGTATCCGGGCGACTGTGCATCCTCCTTTTTTTATTTACCCAAGTTTGTGACGCACCTTAACAAACAGCCTTACTCTCCAGCATCCCTTGCTGGAAGGCTCATATGACAAGTGAAATTCAAAGACTTTTGGGGGACTGCCTCAAGACACGGGGCAGTCCCCCACACAACGATCGTCAGAGCACCAAATGCAAGCCGCCAAGTCTGATTGGAAGCTGGCGTTTGCTGCTCTGAGTTCCACTGCAGAGTAGTTGAACGAACCTTGGCTGTTTTTCAAACATCGGCTGTATTCAACGTTGGATATTTTTCAAAGGAGGATCATGACGGATCAGGATGGCAAAGACACCACACGGCTTCAGCAAGAAAAGGGTCAAGCAGAACGCACTGAGCGCGCTTACGCTGCGATACACGCTGGCAGCTTTCAAGTTACCCGCACCGGCCCCTTCCAGTGGACGGTCAAGAATGGGGACAAGTTGCCCTACGTCGTATCGCTGCAACCCTTACAGGGCGCTTCGCAGGGCGAAGATTGGGCCTGCACCTGTAAAGATTTCCAGCAGCGCGGGCCATACCTGCGCTGCAAACACATTGAAGGCGTCCGCATTTCGGAAGCGGCGCAACAACAAGACTCACATGAGGAGACGCAAATGGATCAAACGAACGTGAACAAAGAAGAAAGCCTGGAAGACCGGATGGATCGCATCCTGTGGGAACTGCGCCAGCCGCTGGATATGTCACGGGTCAAACGCCGCCAGGCGCCCGGTCTCGGGACGGTTCCGTACCTCGAAGGCTACGACGTGATCGACCGCGCCAATATCATCTTCAACTTCGCCTGGTCGTTCGACCTGCTGGGCGAACCGGTGGTGGTGCGCTGGCAGAAGAAGATCATGGTCTGGAACCAGCAGGAACGGCGTAAGGTTCCGCAAACGGATGCGAACGGCAACTTTCAGGTTGAGGACGTGGGCATTGTATACGCGACCGGGAAAGTCAGCATCACCCTGAACGGCCAGGTGTATTCTCACGCCGATCTTGGGCGCTGTGTCTTTTCCGGTGATACGCCTGAAGCGCTCGACATGGCGCTGGCGGGCTCGGTAACCGACTGCCTGAAGCGCTGCTTTCGCCAGTTGGGCGACCAGTTCGGCAATACGCTGTATGACAAAGAAATTGCCCAGATCGCCGGGTTGGAACAGAACCAGGCTTCCGGGAATAGCGTTACAAATCATGGCCCCGCGGCCGGTTCCCCGGCTTCCACGCCTGCCCGCCAGTACGCGGACGGCACGAGCGTGAACGGCAACTTAACCGAGCAGGAAGCCTACGATGCCTTTCTCAAGAAGATGGGTAAAGCGCCGGCTTCCAAAATCGATCTGCGGAACTGGATTTCAGCCAACCGCACCCCAACTGCTGCTTAATCGCTTATCCAAAGAAAGGAAAACCAAATGTTTCAAACGCTGATTCTGATCGGAAACCTGGGAAAAGAGCCTGAAATGCGCTTCACCCCCTCTGGACAGCCGGTGACCACCCTGTCCGTCGCTACCAACCGCAGCTATTCTGGTGCGAACGGCCAGCCGGTGAAGGAAACGGCATGGTTCCGCGTGACCGTCTGGGGGAAGCAAGCGGAAACCTGCAACCAGTTCCTCCACAAGGGGAGTAAGGTGCTGGTCGATGGCCGGCTGACGCCGGACCCGGAAACGGGCGGGCCGCACATCTGGGAAAGCAACGGTAAACACGGTGCTTCTTACGAGGTGACTGCATCGACCGTGCGTTTTCTGTCCAATCGTGAGGATGGAGAGGAAGGTGAAGCCATCAGTGCGGGATCGGCTGAAAGCGACCTTCCTTTCTAATCCAATCAACAACCGATAGCTACCTGAGGAACAAAGAGCATTGCCGAACAGGCGTGCCCTTTGTTCGTTTCTACACCAAAGGAGGATCACGTGATCACAGGCGAAATAACCGTGTCTACCTGTTATGGAGATGCGGTGATACCGGTAGAAATCCTGGACAAAGGACCCCGTCCTGGCACTGTATGGGTGCGGGCGCTGAACAATCTGCACCCGTTCACCAAGATCAGCCATGGCGGCCCATATCAAGACCATACGGCCGTCTGTTTCATCCCAAACGTGCGCAACGTGCAGGTTGTTTCTGAGGAAGTAACCCCAGTTCCGGTGGAACTGCCGCTCGTAGAGCAGCCTCAACGCACGCCGGACTGGTTCTTGGAAATGGCCTATGAAGACCGCACAACCATTGACGAGTGAGTCGCACGCGCAAGAAAGGAGGCAATCGCTGCGCACCGCATTTCGAAAAGGACTTTCTTCCACTGCCGCTCCTGCCCAGACTTTGGTTTCGGTGCAGGGCTACCAGTACCTGGTGGATTTTGGCGAAACTGAGAATCCTCGCTATCACCGGGTGAACAAAGACAAGACCTGTTCCTGCGGCGCGCCGTTCTGCGAAGCGATTGAAGCCGTCCGGCAGTATTTGCATGCCGGCGGGATGCGCGCTCCAGAGCCGTTCGACCCGGCAGCCTGCCCAATCTGCGGCGCAAAGACCTTTCCCGATCCAGACTGGAATGGGAAATACACCAAGACGCTGGGGTGGCGCTGCCAGAAAGGCGGGTTGAAGCACTTCCTTGATGCCAAAGCGCAAAAAATCCAGCAGAACCTGGCTGAAAACCCCTGGTTGTTCCCGCCCGCGCCTGGTTATCCTGGCGTTCGCCGGGACGAAATCATGACCTGGGAAGAATGCGCAGAGATCAACCGCCGGATATATGAGGAAACCGGCTACGACCCGACAGCCTGAGCTCGTGAGACCAGGCAACCACCTGACCCCAAACGTGGGGGGCGACGGCCCCTACGGGGTTCTCGTCTCCCACGTCTCATTTCATGGAGAGCGAGACATGACACAAACGCAAATGCTTCTGTTACCAGACCCCCAGGCGTCCTCCTATGCCTTGCCGCGCCTGAAGCTCCTGCCGGTTCGCGAGCAGCCGGGTTACCGGGTGGCTAAAGACCCGGATGGCTGCAATTTGCCCGAACTGCTGGCGGTGATCATCGGCGGCGCGAACCAGATCGAGAGCGCCGAGCGGCTGGTTTGTCAGTTTGGCACAGTGCAAAAGATCGCCCAGGCACACGTAAGCGAAATCGCCAGGGTGGAAGGCATTGGCAACCAGTCGGCGCTGCGCATCAAGGCAGCCCTGGCGCTGGGACGCAAACTGCTGCAGCCGGAAGAGGAACGCCCGCAGATCCACAGCCCCTCGGACGCGGCGCAGATCCTAATGCCGCTCCTGGCGCACCGCGAACAGGAATACCTGGTGGTGATCGTGCTGGACACCCGCAACCGGGTTCTGGACGTGGTGGAGGTGTATCACGGCAGCCTGAACTCCTCTATGGTGCGCATCGGCGAGCTATTCAAACCGGCCCTACAGCGCAACGCCGCGGGCATGGTGATTGGTCATAACCACCCCTCCACCGACCCGACCCCCAGCCCGGAAGACGTCAACGTGACCCGCGCCATCGTTCAGGCGGGCAAGCTGCTTGACGTGTCCGTGCTGGATCATCTGGTAATTGGCCTATCCCGCTGGGTATCGCTCAAAGAGCAGGGATTGGGCTTTTCGTAATTTTGACAAATCTCTCAAATGCAAAGGAGAACCACATGCTTCCACTGTTGTTTTTCGATATTGAAACCGCTGTGAACCTGGACGCACTGGCGTTCCTGCCACAACCCATGGCTCCGGCCAACTATAAGGACTCGGAGAAGATCGCGCAGTACGTGAGCGACAAGAAAGTCGAGCAGGTCTTACAGGCGCCGTTGGATGCCGACCTCGGGATGGTAACGGCCATCGCCATGCAGCGCAGGCTGGAAAACGCCACTGAAGTGTATCTTACCGGCGACGATGAAACGCCAAACGAAAAGGCGCTGCTGCACCGTTTCTGGGTCAATTTTGCCGAAATGGACGGGTGGGCCTGCGGCTACAACATTCTTGGCTTTGACCTGCCTTACCTTCTGCGGCGCTCGTTCGCCCTGGGCATTGACGTGCCCCTGCTGCCGCGCCTGTCGAAATACCAGACCGAACCAGTGGTGGACCTGATGGGCATCCTCTATAACTGGGGCAATGCGCGGGGACTGAAGTGGGTTTGCAAACGCTATGGCATCCCCAATGCGCTGCCCGACCTGGATGGCTCCAAAGTGGCCGGGATGGATCGCGATACCCTGCGGAAATACGCCGCCAACGACCTGACCCTGGTCATCGACCTGTACAAGCGCATGTGCGGGGTATACCTGCCCGCGCTGGATGTCTTCCAACCGGCGTTTCTGCCGCGCTAACCGAAGGAGAAGCAAAGATGAATGAAAGCCTGGAACTCGGCTTTGAAGTGTCCAAGCTGCTGGCACACAGCGGCTACCCGGCGGATGTGCCGGCCTTCTCAATCACCTGGGGGCAGATCGCGGAAGAGATAGCCAGAATTGTGGTGTCCCACAACCTGCCCTCTAGCCAGCTCACCGAAGAGACGGTAGTGACACTCGCTGACACTATTCGGCGGGATATCCGGGAACTGGATCCCCTCAACTGGCGGGAAGTGGTGCTCGACCGGGTGATGACCTGTAGGGCGATCAACCCGGCTTTGTGGGAACCGGAGTACGAACCCGACGAAGGGCCGCTGGTAGAACAGTACGAGAATGCCACCCGCCTGGGCGACGACGAATCGTTTTGGGTAGATGGGGGCGTATCGGCCGACTTCTTCGACGATTAAATCTATTCAAAGTACCGCAGCGCGAACCCCTGGAAGCTCATCATCCAGAGGTTCGCGCGTGCAACGGGGCGTCAATGTGTTGATCAGCCTGTCAGGTTGGTCAATAGATGCGCGCCCGGCGTTGTTCGGACGCTAAAAACGTTGGGAGGAATTTCAGCAGGAAATAACGTCGGTAATTTCAAGCAAAGGAGGTGCGATTGATCACAACTGTGGAGCAACAGGCTCAAAGCGCCTGCCGTAAGCAACGCTGGCCGCTGTGCATCGAAGAGATCGAACATAGTGGCCCACTGCAAGCGACGGGCATTGAAGATTTTCTGTTGGGATGGCTTGACGAATAGTGTCTGAGCGATGACCCGCCCGAATCCGACTGGAGTGACTAGTTTTCCCCGTTGCCCAGGTGAAGTCGGAACGAGTTGGACTTGCTCGCCGAATGGGTTGAGGCAGAAGTGGACAAACACGACTTGTGGCCCGACCCTGATCTGTATCCCATATCAATGTTCAAAGGAGATGAATACAAATGGCTATATCTGACGTGAACGTCAAGGACCTGGCGCTGGCCAATGAGTGGGCATTGATCCCACTCTCCATTCCAGTCCCCCCGGTTCCACTGTTGGAACGGGCAGTGGGGTACCAGCGCGAAATGGAAGG
>JBBRWF010000215.1:0-7388 GCA_038249405.1 Anaerolineales bacterium | reverse complement strand
GTCCTGCTGCAGGGCGGCGCTGTCGGCCGAGCGAAAGTCAAACCAGGTGTTGAGAACCGCCAGCAGAAACAGGGGCGCCAGCAGCAACAGCAGCAAGCGCCGCTGCAGCCCGGCCCGGACGTGGATAACTGGCAAGATGTAATGGTGGAACGGCTTAAAGCCGGTACCAAGGCCGGCAGGCGCGACCACATCGTGGTCATTGCCGAGGGCGCGCGCGACCGCAACGGCAATTACATTGGCAGCACTGATGTACAGCAGCTTTTAGAAGAAAGCCTGGGCGAGGAAGTTCGCGTGACGGTTCTCGGACACGTTCAGCGCGGCGGCCGCCCGAGCGCGTATGACCGCAACCTGGCGACCCAACTGGGCTACGACGCGGTGATGACAATTCTCAGCGCAAAAGCAGATGATGAGCCCGTACTGGTGGGGATGCGCGCCAACCGGCTTGTCCACTATCCGTTAATGGAATGCGTAGAAAAAACCCGGGCGGTGGCAGAGGCGATTAACGCCCGGGATTATGAACGCGCGGTTGAACTGCGCAGCGCCAGTTTCAAAGAAGCCTTTAGCACCCTCAAAACAATGGTACGTGCGCTGCCTCACCCACCCGAACCCGGCCAAAAGCGGCTGCGGATCGCCATTCTGAACGCGGGCGCACCTGCCGCAGGGATGAATACAGCAGGACGAACTGCCATCCGCCTGGGTCTCGATCAGGGTCATATCATGCTGGGGGTGAACAACGGGTTTGACGGCTTGACCAAAAACCAGATAAGCGAATTAAACTGGATGAGCGTTACCGGCTGGGCTTCGCAAGGCGGTTCGGTACTTGGCACCAGCCGCATGATCCCCAAGGGCAGCGATATGTACGCCATCGCGCGCACGCTTGAGGATAACAAAATCGATGCGCTGCTGGTGATTGGCGGCTGGAGTGGTTATGAGGCAGTTTACGCCATGACCAATGAAAGTGGAAACTTCCCGGCCTTTAATATCCCGATCGTATGCCTGCCCGCCTCGATCAGCAACAATCTACCGGGGTCGGAATTCAGCATTGGAGCTGACACCGCGTTAAATAATATCGTGGATGCGGTGGACAAAATCAAACAGTCGGCGGTGGCAGCGCGGCGCTGCTTTGTTGTGGAAGTGATGGGGCACTCCTGCGGATACCTGGCGTTGATGAGCGGTATGGCAACCGGCGCAGAGCGCGTGTATATCAACGAGGAAGGTGTGACCCTGAAGGATCTGCAGACCGATATCAACAACCTTAATCGCGGGTTTGATGCGGGAAAACGGCTGGGTTTGTTTATTCGAGCTGAAAACGCAAATACCATTTACACCACCAACTTCATTTGCTCGCTGTTTGAAGAAGAAGGACGGGCTGTTTTTGACGTACGTCCGGCAGTATTGGGTCATTTGCAACAGGGCGGCGACCCATCGCCGTTTGACCGAATTCAGGCCTCGCGGCTTTCGCGCCTGTGCCTGGAGTACTTGATTGCTCAGTGCGGCAAGGGAAACACGAACAACGCTTTTATCGGGCTGCAAAACGGCAAGATCACTTTCCACGATATGCGCGACTTTGAGCGTATGGTGGATACACGCGTGCAGCGACCGCGCGAACAGTGGTGGCTGCAGCTCAAGTCCATCGCCAGCCTGATGGCCCAACTGGCTCCCAACGAATAAGAGACGTGTTTTGACGGCTTTGCTGCGCCCCGTGATTGCACCCCGAATCTTTTGCGGGAAACTTTACGGGGCGCAGTGCGTATAAATACCTGTCTGACAATTTATTGATTTATACAAGGAGTGCAGGTATGCCCGGATTTCATCGTCATGGAAACAGGTTTTACCGGCGCGGAGGCTCGTTCCGCGGCGCAGGTTGGTTAATTGGCATAGGCGTTTTGATGATGTTTGGAGGTCACCTGTGGCCGGTCATTCTGATATTCATAGGCATCAGCCTGGTGCTGGGGGCTTTTTGGAAGGAGGCCGAATCTGAAGAAGTGGAACAAGCACCCTTCCGCCCTGCACCGCCGCCCATGCGCCCTCCTGCCCTGCCGGTTGAATTTAACCAGGCGCCGCCCAGACCCGCTGAACCGGCCCGACCTGTTCAGCGCATCGAGCTGCTGCCCGCGAACTGCCCACGCTGCGGCGCGCCGGTTCGCT
Source organism: Anaerolineales bacterium (assembly GCA_038249405.1). Classification (GTDB taxonomy): domain Bacteria; phylum Chloroflexota; class Anaerolineae; order Anaerolineales; family Villigracilaceae; genus UBA5195. The sequence continues at coordinate 5,240 of JBBRWF010000215.1, read as the reverse complement.
CGCCAGCTGTACTCTGGAAAGGCGAGCGTTTCGCCGCCTGCGCTTACTGCGGGTCCAACATGCTGACCAAAAATGCCAGCTAACCCGCTGCGCGAACCGGCAGACAATGAGATTGAGTGCGCGCGCTGCGGTGCAATCTTTTTCTATGAGTTGACGCGCTGCCCGCAGTGCGGGGTAAATTTATATGAGCCGGAGGATGACGGAGATAGCGGGCCAAAACCCTTCAAACCGCACCCATCCGGCTTGAGCGCAAAACTTAGCAATCTTTGGCGGCGGATGAGCGGCAAAGCGCACCCGGCTGAAGATCTGTTCAACCAATCTCTGGTACAGGCGGGCCTGTTTAATGACCTGCTGCGCAAGGTGGGCGGCGAGCGCCAGGCAGTGGAACGCCTGATCGAGTTTGAACGCCAGCGTATGCCAGAAGCCAACCGCACACGCTGGATGCAAAACGCCATCCGGCGTTGGGAGCAGGATAACCGTTAGCATTATCACTTTTCACGATCAATAAAAGGCAACTATTCAATACTTGCCTTTTGTTCTGTAACTAACAAAAGGATATGCTAAAAACATGCTAGAAAATACGATCGCAACTACAAATAAAGAACCCAGCTCCTTCGAAGCCATTGCCGTGATCACAGGACAAAAATGGGTTTCGCTGATCATCCGTGACCTGGCCGAAGGCACACAACATTTTGGCGAATTACAACACTCCCTGAAAATCAGCGCACGGGTACTTTCTGCCCGGTTACAAGATTTGGAGCAACAGGGCCTTGTCTCTCGCGCGGCATTTGCCGAATGAGTGGAAAGTTCCTACTTTTTGCGAATGATGTGTATTTTCACACTTCACCAACCTATAGTATATTGATTGCCTTACTCTTTTTAGCATTTCAAGTTTGCAATATTTTTTGGAGACAATGATGCCTCATCTTTTTGATCCACTCACGATCAAAGAAATCACTCTGCGCAACCGGATTGGCGTTTCGCCGATGTGCATGTACAGTTATATCGACGGCATTTCCAACGATTGGCAGGTCACACACCTGGGTGCGCGTGCTGCAGGCGGAGCGGGCCTGGTCATAACTGAAGCCACCGCCGTTGAAGCGCGCGGCCGCATCAGCCCGTACGATGCCGGGATCTGGTCAGATGATCACATCGAGCCATTAAAACTGGTAACGAAGGTGATTAAAGAAAACGGCGCAGTGGCCGGTATACAACTTGCCCATGCTGGCCGCAAAGCCGGATCCAGGCGGCCATGGGACAGCGGGAAACCGCGTTTACCAAACGAACTGCCAGGCTGGCAGGGAGTCGGTCCGAGCCCGATCGCGTTCAGCGATGAGTCAGGTGTTCCACATGAACTGAGTGCGAAAGAAATCAAAGAAGCTCAGGAATCATTCCGAGACGGGGCTCGACGCGCACTGGCAGCGGGCTTTGAATGGCTGGAACTTCACGCAGCTCACGGGTACCTGATCCACAGTTTCTATTCACCTCTTTCAAACAAGCGCAGTGATGAATACGGCGGCAGCTTTGAGAACCGTATCCGATTTTTGCTGGAAACGATTCGCACCGTCAGGACCGTATGGCCCGATCGGCTGCCGTTGACCGTGCGTATTTCAGGTACGGATTGGGTTGAAGGCGGCTGGATTATCGAAGATTCAGTTGAGCTGGCCCGAAGTTTGAAACTGGAAGGGATTGATTTGATCGACTGTTCTTCATCGGGTGCGGTATCAGATGCCAGGATTCCTGTTGGGGCTGGTTACCAGGTACCGATTTCAGAGGCCGTGAGAAGAGATGCGGATATTATGACCGCAGCAGTAGGCATGATCACCGCGCCCGAACAGGCAGATGAAATCATCCGTAACGGCAGAGCTGACCTGGTCTTATTAGGTCGTGAAATGCTGCGTGATCCATACTGGGCCCTGCATGCTGCAAAAATTCTCAAACAGCCTGGTTCAGTTCCAGTACAATACCTGCGCGCCTTTTAAGCAAAGTAAGCTTTCAACAAAGGACAAGCAGTACTAAAGAGATGGTCAGTGATGCCAGCCGCCCGGCAGCGGAACGCCTGATCGAATTTGAACGGCATCCGGCGCTGGGAACAGGATAACCGTCAAGGTGGGGCTGAAGTCGCCAGGTCAGGCTTTCCCCCAAAGATAAGATTTGTGGTTAAATCAAGGCATGGACAGTAAAACCCTGCACGTTCTTGAATATCCCAAAATATTGGAGCGCCTGGCCGCCAACTGTGATTTTTCGGCTTCGGCGGAGCTGGCGCGCGCTTTGGAACCGACCACATCTTATGATGTGATCATGCTGCGCCAACAGGAAACCAGCGAAGCGCGGCGCCTGATCAGCACCCACGATGTGAGCATCGGCGGCGCGCACGATGTGCGCAGCAAGGTGGAACTGGCCAGCCGCGGCGGCGTGCTGGAGACCCAGGATCTGCTGGATATTAAATACACGCTGATCTCATGCCGCGAACTCAAACGCTCGCTGCTCGGCAAAGCCGCCACCGAGAACCCGCCCCCGCTGCATCCGCGCCGCCAGGCTCAAAAAGCCAAAGCGGAGCCCGAAGCACGCCCGGAATTTCCCTATCCACGCCTGGCAGACCTGGCGCTCTCGCTGCCCGCCCCGGCGGGTGTGGTGGATGCCATCTCGCGCACGATCTCGGACAAAGGCGAGGTGCTCGACTCGGCTTCGCCCAAACTGGCATCGATTCGCGCCGAAATCCGCGTGGCACGCGAACGGCTGATGAGCCGCCTGCAGCGCTACCTGGGCGAGAGTAAAACCGCCCAGATGCTGCAGGATACGATCATCACCCAGCGCGAAGGACGCTACGTCATCCCGCTGCGCGCCGAGTTCAAGGGGCAGATCAAGTCGATTGTGCACGACCAATCCTCCAGCGGGGCGACTCTGTTTATCGAGCCGATCGCGGTGGTGGAATTGAACAACAAGATGCGCGAGGTGGAACTGGCCGAACGCGATGAAATCCGGCGGGTGCTGGCTGAGCTCTCAACGGTGGTTGGGGCGCAGGGCGCTGAGATCATCAACGGGGTGGCGGCGCTGGCCGAAATTGACCTGGCTTTCGCCAAGGCAAAGTTTGCCGAGGATATGCACGCCAGCGAACCAATCATCCACCCGCCCAAGGCTCCGGAACGCAAAGGGCACAATAAAGATCAGGGAGAGAAAGCGGAGCAGGCAGCCGGATCGGGCACAGTCATCCGGCTGTTTAAGGCGCGCCATCCACTGATCGACCCGGCTCAGGTGGTTCCGAATGATATTGACCTGGCACCCGGTACGCGGGCGGTAGTCATTACCGGACCGAACACGGGCGGCAAGACCGTTTTGCTCAAGACAGTCGGGCTGCTGGTGGCGATGACTCAAAGCGGGCTGCACATCCCGGCCCAGAGCGGCTCGGAACTTTCTATCTTCCAGGATGTGTTCGCGGATATTGGAGATGAGCAGTCCATCGAGCAGTCGCTGAGCACGTTCAGCAGCCATATCACCAATATCATCCGCATCCTTAAGGAAATTGACGCGCGTTCGCTGGTGATCCTGGATGAACTGGGAGCGGGCACCGACCCACAGGAAGGCGCAGCCCTGGCGCGCGCGATTCTGAGCCACCTGCTGGAGCACGGACTGACCACGCTTGTAGCCACGCACTACCCCGAATTAAAAGCCTTCGCACACAGCGCGGAAGGCGTGGTGAATGCCTCGCTTGAATTTGATGTGGCAACCCTGCGGCCAACGTACCGCCTGACGATCGGTCTGCCGGGACGGTCCAATGCGTTGGCGATTGCCGCGCGGCTGGGGCTGCCCGAATCGATCATTAGCGATGCGCGCAACGAAGTCAACCCGGATGAACTGCGTGCCGACAAACTGCTGGATGATATCCGCAAAGAGCGCAACCGCTCAAGCCGGGAACGCGAAAAAGCTGAGAAGGGCCGTCTGAAGATTGACGATCTGACCCGCGAGCTGGCCAACCGCTTGGAGAACATCGAAGACGAGCGGCGCGAGGTGATCGCCAGAACCAAGGCTGAGGCCGAGCTGGAAGTGGAAGTGTTAAAACGCAACATCGGGCGGTTGAAAGCAGATTTAAAGAAGCTGCGCCAACCGCTGGATGCGCTTGAAAAGCTTGAGTCTAAAGTGGAAGTTATCGAAGAAAAGACCCAGGCGCCGGTAGAACGCAAGCTACCGGCCAAACCTGCGCCAGTCACCCCGATCAGCGGCACGTTGAAGCTGGGCGAGAAGGTGTTGGTGCGCAGTTTGGGCAGCGAGGGCATTGTCACCGCGCTGAGCGAGGGCGAGGCGGAAGTACAGGTGGGCAGCCTGCGCATCCGGGCCAAACTGGGCGAAATCCAGAGAAGATCAGAACTGGAAGATGCGCCAAAAACGGAGACGATCCTCATTGGGCGCACCCGGCGCATCAAGCTAATGGCAGAGAACCTTTCGGTCTCTGCGTCCACATCCTCATCGGCGGCTGCGTTGGGCATCGCCACGCCAAGCATGGAGCTCGACCTGCGCGGTCAGCGCGCCGAAGATGCGCTGATGATGCTGGAGAATTACCTGGACAAGGCCTACCTGGCGGGCATGCCGTTTGTGCGTATCATTCATGGCAAGGGTACCGGCAAGCTGCGCCAGGAAGTACGCGCGGCGCTGAAGGAGCACGCACAAGTCACTTCTTTTGAAGAGGGCCACCCCAATGAAGGCGGGGATGGTGTGACAGTGGCGAAGATCGCCAGGGATTAATAGAGCTCTTATACAACAAAATCCACATCCTGAAAACCAAAATCGGGCAGGTGGATTTTTATTTTTTCTACAGCAAGCCGGCGTTACCGGCACTGTATTACTGTTTGCATACCAGTAGGTCACGCGCTTTTTGAACAGCGGCGCTTTTTCCATCAGCAGAAGGTAATTCTCGATCCAATCGCTCCCAAAAAGGACATAACGCCGATTCCATTTTAGACGAGGCGCGGTTCGCCTGACGAGTTAATAGATAGGCTTTCTCCCAGTCATTAAGACGGGCATAGGACTCGATGAATGGCAGGTACTCCAATCCGTGCAGGGGTTTAATCTGTTGTTCTTCGACCTGCTCCCACAAAGAAACTGCCAACGGCCAGTTGGCAGTTTGGCGGGCCAGGTCAGCCTTCTCAAAATAATAACACCAGGCAGGCAATTTAACGCTGCCGAACAAGTCATCAAGCGTCCGGGGGCTGCCATCTGAATTTTCTGAAATGCGCGCAAAGGCT
>JBBRWF010000214.1:0-7389 GCA_038249405.1 Anaerolineales bacterium | reverse complement strand
TGTAACGGTGGCTGTGGGTGTGAAGGTGGACGTGGAGGTCGGCGAGGGCGTAACGGTGGATGTGGGAGTCGCTGTCGCAAAAAGACTGATCTTAGGGCCATTGGCACTCGTCAGCCAGACCACCAAAAGAACTATTCCCACAAAAACCAACAGCACGACAATGCCCCAAATAATGAATGGGCCTGTCTTCTGGCTCTTACGATAGGATGAAATCAGTTCAGCCGGGGGCTTGGAAGCAGGCTGAGACAACGGTTTCAGCTTAACCGGTTTCTTCTCAGGTTTATTTTCTTGTGTTGGTGAATTATTTTCTGTCATAACCTTTACCTCTCAATGCCAGGGCAGGCAGGGAAACCTCAAGCCTTGTAAATCTATTCTACCTGAAAAATACCTGTTTCGGGGCAGAATTCGTGCCAGAATGAGCAGGATGCGTGTTTAATGACTTCAGGAGGTAATCGCCATGTGAGCTTTCAGGAACTGCCCGGTATAACTTTCGGCAACCAGCATCACTTGCTCCGGCAGCCCTTCCGCAACCAGCAGCCCACCGCGATCGCCGCCTTCCGGGCCAAGATCAATGATCCAATCCGCAACCTTGATGATATCCAGGTTGTGTTCAATGATCAGCACCGAATTGCCAGCATCCACCAGCCGCTGAATAACTTCAATCAGCTTGTGTACATCCGCGGCATGCAGCCCCACAGAAGGCTCATCCAGCACATACAGGGTGCGCCCCGTAGCCCGGCGGGAGAGTTCCTTAGCCAGCTTGACGCGCTGCGCTTCACCACCAGAAAGAGTGGTGGCAGCCTGTCCAATTTTCACATAGCCCAGGCCTACTTCTTGCAGTAGTCCAAGTTTATTAACCATATTCGGGAAAGCAGAGAATAAATCCACACCTTCTTCAACCGTTGTATCCAGCACATCAGCGATCGACCTGCCTTTGAAATGCACCTGCAGCGTTTCGCGATTGAAGCGCGTGCCGTGACAGACATCACAGGGCACATAAATATCAGGCAGGAACTGCATCTCAATCCGCAGCATACCCTGTCCCTGGCAAGCCTCGCACCGTCCGCCATGTACATTAAAGGAGAATCGTCCGGGCTTATAGCCGCGCACCTTACTCTCAGACAATTCCGCGTACAGTTTGCGGATTTCGTCAAACAACCCGGTGTAGGTGCCAGGGTTTGAGCGCGGCGTCCGGCCAATGGGCGATTGGTCGATATCAATGATCTTATCCAAAAACTCTACACCATCAATGCGCTGATGCTCCCCTGGCATGGTACGCGCGTTATTCAACTTCGCAGCCAGTGAACTGTAAAGAATATCAGTCATCAAGGTCGATTTACCCGAACCGGATACACCCGTGATGCACACCAATTTTCCGAGCGGAATGTTGACAGTAATGTTCTTGAGATTGTTGGCCTTTGCGCCCACGATGCTCAATATTTTGCCATTCCCTTTACGGCGCTCAGTAGGCATTGGCACTTTCAACCGGCCAGAAAGATACGCACCAGTCAGTGATTTTGGATGCACCAGAATCTGTTCGGGCGTACCTTCGGCCATAATCTCTCCACCGTGCGCACCAGCCGCCGGACCAAGATCGATCACCCAATCTGCTGTGCGAATGGTCTCATCATCATGCTCAACCACCAGAACTGTATTACCCAGGTCGCGCAGCCCTTTGAGCGTTGCCAGCAGTCGGTTATTATCGCGCGGATGCAAACCAATTGAGGGTTCATCCAACACGTACAGCACACCCACCAATCGCGAGCCCACCTGGGTTGCCAGACGAATACGTTGGGCTTCACCACCCGAAAGCGTTGCCGCGGAACGATGCAGGGTCAGGTAATCCAGGCCCACATTTACAAGGAAGCCCAGTCGCGAAGTGATTTCTTTGAAAATGCGCTCAGAAATCGCCATCTGCCGGGTGTTAAGCGGCGAATCTTTGCCCGAAAGTTCTTCAGCCCACTGCAAAGAACGGATCACCGGCCATTCGGTAATCTGCAAAATATTGGCGTCTGCCACAGTAACAGCCAGAGCCTCCGGGCGCAGACGTTTCCCGCCGCAGGTAGGACAGGGCCGGTCGCTCATATATTCAGAAATTTTCGCGCGAATATATTCCGAGTTCGTCTCGCGGTATCGCCGCTCCAAATTGCCTAACATACCTTCAAAAGCGGCATCAAAAGTGGCCGAGCGTCCATCACGGTTGCGATAATGAACGTGCACTTTCTCACCATTGGTGCCGCGCAAGATCAAAGTTTGCTGTTCCTGCGACAAGTCCTTAAAAGGCTTGTTCATATCGATATGATAATGGTGCGACATGGCTTCCAGCATTTGCCAGTAATAACCGGGGTTGCCGTCTTCGCGCACATTGTTCCATTCCATTGCGATCAGCGCACCGTCAGACAGGGATTTTTCAGGGTCAACCACCCTGTCCGGGTCAATTTCCAGTTTTGAACCCAGGCCCTGGCAATCGGGGCACGCGCCGTGCGGTGTGTTAAAGGAAAACGTACGCGGCTCAATTTCTGGCAGCGAGACGCCGTGCTCCGGGCAGGAAAGATTTTCAGAAAAGAACAGGTCGGTCGTCTGAGGTTCCTGACCTTCAGTCTTTGATTTTTGAGAATCCAATATCTGCACCGTCAGATAGCCTTCGCCAAATTTGAGCGCGGTTTCAACCGAATCAGTCAGGCGCGTTCGGGCTGCCTTTTCTTCTTCTTCATTTACGGGGCGGTGCGCCACCAGACGATCAACTACTGCGTCAATATTGTGAATTTTGTAGCGGTCCAGGCTAATCTCATCATCCAGGTTGTAAGCGGTTCCATCCACACGAGCGCGGGTAAAGCCTGCCTTGCGGATTTCCTCAAAAACTGCCTGATAGGTGCCCTTGCGGCCGCGCACTACCGGGACAAGCAGCATAAAGCGCGTACCTTCGGGCAGGTTCTCAACCGCATCCACAATTTCCTGGGCAGATTGCTTGACCACCTCACGCCCGCACACCGGACAGTGAGGAATGCCAATGCGCGCATAGAGCAGGCGCAGATAATCATATATCTCGGTCACCGTGCCAACCGTGGAACGCGGATTGTGCGATGTGGATTTCTGATCGATGGATACCGCCGGGGAGAGACCCTCGATATAGTCCACGTCCGGCTTGTCCATTTGCCCAATAAACTGGCGCGCATACGCCGAAAGAGACTCGACATATCGCCGCTGACCCTCTGCAAATATGGTATCGAATGCCAGGGATGATTTGCCCGAACCGGAAAGCCCGGTAATGACAACGAACTTATCACGCGGAATTTCCACTGTGATGTTTTTCAAATTATGTTGGCGCGCGCCAACAACGCGAATCACGTTTTTAGACATAGGTTTTAGAAGGGGAAAGGTAGATTAAACAGAAGAATATCCGCAGAGTGAAAGTGAACAATAACCTTACAAATTATAGCACATTTGTTTTAGTAATCTTTTTGCAAAAGGATGAAATTTCATTATACCAGCGGGGTGATTTGAAAATCGCCTTTTTTCGTTTAAGCCCGCATGTTATACTCACCAAACGGTAACTTCTTTCGCCCGGCAGGGTTTTATATGTTGAAATCCGCCGGAAATCTCACTTGCGAGGCGGATATGGATCTAAGCGACGAAGAAATTCTGGCACGCGCCTCACAGGGCGATCGCGAAGCCTTTGGCCTGCTGTACGAGCGTTACATAGACCGCATTTTTAACTATGTCTATTATCGCACCGGCAATGTTAATGATGCCGAGGACTTAACAGCACGCGTCTTTCAGCGCGCAATGAACCACATCGTCAATTATACCGATCGCGGTGTGCCGTTTTCAGCCTGGCTGTACCGGATTGCCCACAACCTGGTGGCAAACTGGCACCGCGACCACAACCGCAAGCAGGAAATTCCACTTTCAGATGCGCCCTTGGTTGCGCATGGTGATGCCCCAGAATCCAGCCTGGTTCACACCCAGCAACAGGAAGCCTTGCTCAAGCTGATCCGCGGCCTGCCAGCTGAACGCCAGACTTTGTTGATCCTGAAGTTCGTTGAGCACCTGTCCAATGCCGAAATTGGCGAGATTATGGAACGCAGCGAAGGCGCGGTCAAGAGCCTGTACCACCGTACCCTGCTTTCTTTGCGAGATGAGATTGGTGAAATGGATGATTACAGCGATTAGAAGCTGGTCGTACCAATTTCAAGGAGATTAAGATGTTACGAATCGTTACTGATAGCGCAGCCGATCTACCCACCGAGTGGCAAACCGAATATGGTATCAACATGATCCCTATTAATATCCAATTCGGAGAAAAAACCTACTTGCAGGGGGTGGATCTTGATTATGAAGGCTTTTATAAGCTGGTGGATGAAACCAGGAAAATTCCAAAGACCTCCCAGCCCAGCCCGCACCAGTTCAGCGAATTTTACAAAAAGATTGCCGAACCGGGTGATACGATCATATCCATCCATGTGACCGGCAAACTCTCTGGAACATACGCCTCTGCTGTAGCTGCAGGAAGTGACTTGGTCGATACCTATAATGTAATTCCCTTTGACTCGGCTACCGGATCAATGGCAATCGGGTTTATGTGCCGGGCCATCCGCTTGCAAGAACGCGCCGGAAAAAGCCTGGAAGAAATTATCCAGAAGCTCGAAGATATGCGCGCCAACGGCTGCCTTGTGCTGGCACTCGATACACTCGACTACGCGCGCATGAGCGGGCGGGTGGGCACCATGCAGGCCGCACTGGCTTCGGTAATGAATATTAAGCCTATCGCAGTCTTGAAAAATGGGCTGCTCACCATGACCGAAAAAGTGCGCACCCGCAATGGTTCATTAGACCGCCTGATCGCAATGGTCAAAGAAGAAATGGGTGACCGCCCCCTAATAATGTCCATCGTTCACGCCCGCGACCCCAAAGCTGGGCAGGAATTACTGGAACAGGCACGAAAAAACTTCAACGTAAAAGAATTAATTCTGGCTGATTTATCCATTTCACTCGCGGCCAACTTCGGGCCCGGCACTGTGGGAATCGTAGCATTCCCCGCGGAGTAGAGATTATGAGCACCAAAAAATTTGATTTCGACCATTTTGAAACCCGCCTGGAAGCCGCACTTCACCCCGTGCAGCCCTCTCGGAACTTTGTCAAGACCATACGCAAGCGCATCCAGTTCAAAGCCCCTGTGGAAGTGGCCCAACGCTTGAATGACCCGCCATCGTTATTGTTGATTCTAGGCGGGGTGCTTTCAGCCAGCCTGTTGATTATCACTGCTGCCAGGGCGATCTTTTACCTGACCAACCGCACAAAAATCTAAATAATAGACCGGCAGAATTAATCAGCTGCCGGTCTATTATTTTCTGGTGTTTTCTAGCGCATCAAGCCAGCACCCTCAGATGCGCGGCAGATGTAAATCTCGGGGCGCATACCGGTTTCGGCCTGATATCCGGCATCCAGGGCCTTCGCAAAAGCATCTGCATGATCACGTTCAACCAGGTTGACCGTGCAACCGCCAAAACCCGCGCCGGTTAACCGAGCACCAAAACAACCATCCAGACCCTGTGCAATCCGTACCATGATATCCAATTCCGGGCAGGATACTTCATAAAGGTCGCGCAGGCTCACATGGCAGGCATTCATCAGGCAGCCAAACTGGGCAAGGTTTCCTGCCTCAAGCAAGGTCAACGCCTGGTTTGATCGTTCAATCTCTTCCACAACATGCCGGGCTCGCTTTTCCACCTCATCCGGCAAGCGGAAACACAGACGGTTAAATTCCTGCGGGCTAACATCCCGCAGCGCACTAATGCCGGGTAAATCTTCCTTCAAAATCCGAATAGCCGCCTCACAGGCCTTCCTGCGTTTATTATATTCGCCAGAAGTTAGTTTGCGCCGTATGGTAGTATCCGCAACGATAATGGAAACATTAGCCGGCAGCACAGCCGTTTGCCATTTCAGCGAGCGGCAATCCAGGTACAACAATCGGTCAAGCTGGCCGCACGCGGATGCAAACTGATCCATGATGCCGCAGTTGACACCCACATATTGATTCTCAGCCCGTTGCCCGATGCGCGCCATTTCCATTGGTGCCAGACTCCATTTGCCCAACTGTCGCCAGGCTACCCCAAAAGCCATTTCCACCGAGGCAGACGAACTTAACCCGGAGCCTCGAGGAACATCAGATGCGAACACCGCATTAATCTGGGGCGCAGATAAGCCCGCGTCTATCAACGCCCACTGCATTCCAGCCGGGTACCTGGCCCATTCTGGCAGCGGGGTTCCATCCAGCGCTTTTTTATCTGCGCCACCCTGCACAGAAAAAGAGACCTGCTGGTCAAAATCTGCTGCCACCAGGGTGGAAAGATCGGATTCACTGGCTGAAAAAGCCACATAGGTGGCGCGGTCAATGGCCGCGGGCATCACGAATCCATCGTTATAGTCCACGTGTTCGCCCAACAAATTGACCCGCCCGGGCGCACGGGCCATAAACTCTGGCGCTGAGCCAAATTTTTGATGAAAAATTTCCAAAACCTGTTCTTTGGGATGCATAGGCTTCTCTTAACGTTGCTTGTAATGGACAGAGGCTGCGCTGCGCAAGCGGTCTGCCGCAGCTTCCGGGGTGATATCGCGTTGCGGCATGGCAAGCATTTCATAACCAACCATGAACTTCCGCACCGTAGCCGAACGCAACAGCGGCGGGTAGAAATGAGCATGCAACACCCATTCCGGATGCGCCTGTCCATCCACAGGCGCCTGGTGAAAGCCCATCGAATACGGAAAGGATATCTCGAACAGGTTATCGTACCGGGTGGTCACCTGCTTGAAGACCTCTGCCAGGCCGCTGACCTCGGCGGAAGTCATGTCTGACAGATAAGCGCTGGGCCGGTGCGCTACCACCATTATTTCAAAAGGCCAGATCGCCCAGTACGGAACGAGCGCAGTGAAATGTTCGTTGGTTGCCAGGATGCGTTCCTGGCGCTTATGCTCCTCAGCAAGATAATCGAGCAGCATGGGGCGTTGATTGTTTGCCAGGTAAACGCTCTGGGAAGCAGCTTCCTTGATAATCTCGTTCGGCAGCTGCGATTGTGCCCAGAGCTGACTGTGCGGGTGTGGGTTGGAACAACCCATCGCGGCGCCCTTGTTTTCAAAAACCTGCACGTAACCAATGAAATCTTTTGAAGCCAGGTCTGCCGATTCGCGCGTCCATGTGGCAATCACATTTTCAACTTCTGGCAACTCCAATTCAGGAAGGGTCAGGTCGTGGCGCGGTGAAAAACATACCACCCGGCATATGCCGCGCTCTGCCACAGCAGTTAATAACGTATTCGGACTGCCCCCTAAATCTTCAATTGGAAAGCTGGAAAGCCCTTCTTGAAGGGCGGGCTCTTCTGGCAGCAGTGA
>JBBRWF010000213.1:0-7394 GCA_038249405.1 Anaerolineales bacterium | reverse complement strand
CAACTCTTCAATGGTGACAAGCTGATAGGGTTCCGTCCCAGGATCGATATAACCATCGAGTTTATCAACAAGCAGCACAAAGATAGGCACGCCCGGGTTACTGGATGCTACAGAACTTGCAAAAATCCGCACCAGGCTCAGGTAATTTTTTGAAGCAATCGTGCAGACTGCGATTGAATTCGGACGGCCCGGCAGGCGCTCATCGACACCTTCCGGTTGAGCCGGCAATACAGAGTTCACAGCGGCTGGTGGCGTTTTTTGAAAATGCTCGTAGATCGTTACGGGCAGGTCAAGAATACGACGGCGAAACGAGCCAGAGGGGGCGAGAGTAGTCAGGAGGCTGCGGGAACGTAAAAACAGACCCCAGCCAATATCCTGATGGATGCCCTCAAGGGTTGATCCCGCAATCAGTAAATCCTGCTCTTTTTGCCGGATAACCTGATGCAGAGCCTCGATCTGGTTGTTTTTGTACGCCAGTTCTGTGGCGGCATTTCGGGATTGCCGGGTTTCATCCAACTCAGGTTCCTGAAGAACGAGATGTTGGGCATTTTTATGGGGAACAAAATTTAATAATTCTTCCATCTCGTTTTTATGCTCGCTCTGCATAAAATCGAGATAATTCGGCCCAGCCTGTAAACACATATCACGGTAAAGCCCGATCAAATCACGCGGGGGCCTGTATTTCAGTATATCCTGCCAGGGGTTCCGGTTGTGCCGCAAGGATGAAGCTATAGAGGCCACGGCCGCAACAATCTGCGCTTCTGAGGCAGATATACCAAGCAGAGCCAGTACCCGCTCCAGTTCGCCGCGCGGGCGGCTGAAATAGACGTCAAAATGTGTGATGATGCGATTTTCGCCGGGGATAACATCCAGAAGATGCCGGTTATATGCGGACCACAGTCGAAAACCAAATTCCGGTGAAGTATAGCCGCGTTTACTGAGCGAGTGAACTATATCCAGTGGGTTGCGCAAACAGATCAGCACCTTCATTTCGGGAAGCAGGCCCTTCCAAAAGTCAATGGTCAGAGAATTTCGCGGGTCCTTCCAACCCCATAAAGCCTGATTTTCAAACTGGCGGATGATCTGTTTCGCCTGGTCACGAAATGGGGCCATTTCAGGCGCAAGTTCCCAGTTTGCGCCAGGGTTCGGCGGCATATCCCATGCGCCGCCATGAGTGGAGAGAATTTCCTCATTCAATCTAACAAATTGAATGTTCTCCCAGAAACCTTCAGGGTTATCGGTTGCATTGATGTTTATGTCACTGTCCACACCCAGATAGAGTCCGGATAGATTGAGCAGGCGAGTAATCATCGATGTGCCGGAGCGGTGTGCGCCAGTAATACAGACGATTGTCATTTTAGACTCCAGGAATCCAGGATCTTACTCATCAGGGATTGCCTTTCCATACCTGGCGCGGATGAAAATTCCCGGAGGGCATGCTGTACACGCTGCATATTTTCACCCGCGGCATTACAGGTCTTCACGCCCTGGCAAAAGTGAAGGGCATTTCTGCTCATCGGACCAGCATCGCAAGCCCGATCAACGCAAAAAGCAATCGATATCGGCGCTGCATCCAGACTGCGGTCTCGAATCCCAATCCACGCTGAAGCACCCGCAGAGACCAGGCGACATGCAAAAGCCACAGAACGGGACTCCAAAGTAACAGCCCTGGCAGGATGCCAAGCGCGGCCAGGATGGCGGGGATCGCATAGGCGACCGTAAACGTGCAAAGGCTCGCAAGAAACACGCGCTGGCGACCGAACACTACGGCGCTTGTGCGAATCCCGTTGTGAAAATCACTCTCATAGTCACGCACTTCCTGGTTAAGATGGCCGCCTGCAAACACCAGACCAAAGAAAAGACTGAGCATGAGACCGTTTGCGTCCAATGTGTGAACCAGGCTATAACCAAGCAAGAAATGCAGCACACCCCCGAACAGGTGATTGAGCGACCCCATGACCGGCCTGCCCTTGCCGAAACCCGCCGAAGACGAGTACAGAAAGCCGAGGGCCGCGATCGCGCAGCCAAGCAGGATCGGCAGTATGCCGAGGACAGCGAAGGCGATATTCGCCAGGATGAGGAGAACGATCGCAGCGCCCGCGACATCACGCCTGCTAATGCCCTGCCGCGCAGATACAAGGTCTGCCCGCCGCGTATCATGAAGGTCGCTGTCATAGCCGGCCCAATCATTGAAAACAAAGATATGGGCTGTGAGCGCGAGGCTGCCTAAGAGGAGTATACCTGGCCGGATCACCCCCCACCGTTCGAGGCTGAACCCACCCAGGAAAATACCCAGAAGCGGAGAGGCCTGAAGGGCAAGCACCTCAGGCGCCCGGGTGAAGGTAAAGTGCTGCACAATTCGCGCAAAATGCCGAAAAGACGATTGAGAAGTCATGGCGATGGCTGTAGAGTGTTTCCGGTTTCAACCTCAGCTGCTTCGTAAAGTCGGAGCCAAAGGGCGTAACCAAAATCATCGGACCAGTAATAGCGGCTTACGGAGGCACTCAGATCGTTGTGGTAGAGCAGCGGCGGCGAGCTGCGCAGCAGGGCAAAGTCGTCACTGCCGATGCGCACAAGCAGATCACGGATCGCCTGTCGCGCGTTTACGTCCTGCGGAGATGCCGAAATTTCAACGAGCCGGCGCACTGCCTCACTCCAGATCTCCTGTCTCGCAGCGGGAAGCGCCAGCCGCTCAACTGGCAGCGGAATTGCGCAGCCAAGGCTCTGCAGTTCGGCACTGCGGAGATAGGGCACCAGTGGAGCTTTTGAATAATAAACCCAGATGTCCTCGTCCCAAAATGAACGCTGGAGCGCAGCGCAAAGGTTCTGGGCAGCAGGCTGATCGAGTTCGCGCAGCATCAAATAGACGTGCATCTGGATGCCGATGTCTGTTGGATCCGGATCGTTGCCGGGATTGATACACTGGAACTGAGATTGCGGGGCAAGCCATGTGCGGTATAAACCCCTCGCATCACGGTAGCGGGCAAGCTCTGCCAGCATGGGCTGCTCTCTAGGATCGCCCGCGCCCGGGCTGGTAATCCGCCAGACCAGAGCAGTGTCATCCGCGTCCGGGGTAATGACACATCCCAGTTTGCCAATGATGGGTCCGTCCGGCAGCCCATGATAGCGTACCAGACCGCTGCTTTCGATCTGCGCTGCGAGATGCTGTCGCGCGCGTGCCAGCACATCGTCGAGGCCCTGCTGGCGCCCGACCGGCGAGAGCAAATCCACCAGTGTTGAAGTCAGGAAGGTGTTCATCTCCTGCTGCGGAGCTTCATAGCGAAGCACCTTCGTGTGCGCGGTGAGCCAATAGCCATCCCCACTCTGCCTCTCTCGCAGCAGCTGCACCGCCCGACTGGCCATTGCCTTCAGCTCGGGCCCCGCTACCTGCGTTTGTGGTGGCACGGCGGCATCCACAGCAGGATTTTGCGCGACAACGTATACATGCTGTTCACGAATAATGCGAAAATCACTTCTGGGATCGACGCGAACAGCGACCTGAAGCACGCGCTCCCCCGGTGGAATGCCCAGGGTATTGGCAAATATGCGCCAGCCCGAGGGCGCAGTGGTGTGCATGGCTTCATTCACATCCACCCGTGCGAGAAATTCCCCGGTCGAGCCGATCAGAACCCCGTCAATTAGCACGAGGAGTTGGGCAGGGGAACGATAACCGGTGAGCGCCCAACCTTCAAGCACCGCTCCCGGTTCCAGCCTGGGAACCTCAGTCAGGCTGTGCACCAGCGCCAGCCCAACACGATCCAGTGAACCGCGCGAGGTATAGAGAAGCTCGGCCCGCGCGGGTGGATGGCGCAGCTCGGTGATGAACGGAACATTGCCGGGATCCCACGCACTGCTCAAGGATGCGGGGTTTCCAGCATAGATGAGCTCGTCACTCACCTTCGTATACCAGAAGGCGCCTATCGTCTGCACGACGACCGAGGCCACCATCGCAAATGTCAGCAAGCCGCGCGCGAACGGACGCAGGCCGAGCGGAGCGGGCGCAAGCATCCAGATCAAAATTGGCAAAAGATCGGTCAGCCAGCGCGGCCCCCAGGACACGCCAGCACGCCAGTCTGTCTGCGAGTAAAGCAGGATCTGGGCGGCGACAGCGAAACTGAGCGAAACGGCAAGCCATTTCGTCTCCGGTGAGCGCAGGCGCTGAATAAGCCCCATGGGAAGGAAAACAAGGAACGGCGAAAAGACGAGCAGCCCGCGCGCTGGGCTGACCAGCAGCCCAAACAACCCTGACCAGCCCGGCTGGATGAAAGCATCCGGGGGCTTTAACATGGCATATCCACCAACCACGTTGCCAATAAAGCTGAGGTTATAGTACAAGAGGACTGCCAGCGGGAGAGCGGCGCCAGCGAGAAGCCATAACGCTTTGCGCCTGTGGTTCCAGACAATGTAGAGCCCGATCGCTCCGGCAACCAGCACATCCGAAGGGCGATTAGCCGCCATGAGAACACATACAGCGCCAAGCAGCGCAGTACGCAAAGGAGATGCAGGGGCAGTGACCAGCAGCAGGGCCAGGGCGATAAGGAGTTCTCCACTCCCATGCTGCCAGAGCGCCTGGCTGGAGATCATCCATGTATTGGTCCCGAAGGCGAACACCAGGGCGAGCGGGATGCTCCAGCGGCTGCTTTCGCGGCGGAGCACCAAGTACATCAGGACACAGGCGAGCGAAGCAAGAAACGAGGCGGAGAGCTTTTCCATCCATTCCGCAACCCAATCAATCTGCGGCTGCTGCCAGCCGTATGCATTGAGCCATAGAACAGCCGGCACATAGAGCGGGGCCACAAGCAACGGCGTCACAACCGGGTAGTGGGAAGCGAGCTGATGCTGGCGGGTGCGCACCATCCAATAAGCCGACGGTTCAAAGTAGGCGACCTTGCCGTCAGCGCCCGCAGGCCGATCCCGGACCGGGATCATCGAATGACCATTGGCAACCAGTCGCGAGTTCGCGTCGAGCCCGAGCGTGCCATTACGCCAGATGATCAGCGGCAAATATCGGGCGGGCAGGGTGTCCCCCGCGCCGATCTGCCGCAGGTTCGCGTTGTAAACCAAAAAACAAACCAGGCCCAGTAGGAGCGGCGCAGTCAAAGATTGCAGGTGAAAGGGAATCGATTTTCCTGATGCTGGTGAAATGCGAGCGCGCCTGTTCAATTGCCTCCATATTGGTGCCGGGTGGTAAAGGACAGGCGGAGTATATCAGACCCGTGCCACCCGTGCAATGGCGCGTCAGGGTTGTCCTGCGCACCCAATTGACAAACTGTTTGGCTTCTAATAGCCCGGGAGTACATCCTTGGAATGAAAATAGATCTAGACAACTTGATTCTACTCCCGGGATGTTTAACAACAAAAAAACCACCTGGAAGTACTACTGATGGGCAAAATTTCTGGGTATTATAGTGGACCCTGGTATTCCGCTGATCAGAATGCATCATATTGAAAATGCTATACAGACTGAAGCCTGCGCTGCGATGCTCCGAAAGCTCAATCATCGCCGCAGATTTCTACCACTCGAGAATGAGCAATTGATGAATGATCGAATCGAGCCGGATAGGCTGGTTTCGTCATTTGATCTTAAGCCTTTACCCTGTAATCACTTAAAGATAACCGACAACCCTCCGATCAATTCCGCAATATCTTCCAACTCAAGATGACTACGGGCTCCATTCGCAACCCCTTCCCAGGTTGCGATAACGCTCACCATCTTCGGGCGTATTCCCAATAAGACCAGCGCGCGATTGACACTGATCTCCTTCTTGAACACCTTTCCGCGCAGTTCGACAGCATACGGTAACTCAACAGCCAGGTAGCGCAATTTCCGAATCTCGTGCTGGAAGGAATTTCCGCCGGCACTCCTGCGCTTACCTTCCTCTGAACTACTTACACTGTCAGTCGTTTTCTTCTTTGGTCGATGCGCCGGCTCCTGCGCATCCAGGATCTGGTCGATCATGTCCACCACAATCGGCTCAATAACGCCCACCCGCCTATCCAAAACCTCCTTGCCCTCAGTAGTAAGAAAATCTCCATCAGACATTCTCTGCTCTCCTTGCTTTCTGCCAATCAGATGTCGGCCAGGTGGCCTGAACCATGGTGCGTTCTTTGGTCCGGCGATTATGCAAAAGAACCCAATCCCTACTAAATCAACCCACTCCTAAAAGCGGCCAGGCACACGCTGGTGGGTAAATTTGAAAATGTGAAGTACAATGCTCGCCGCTTGAATCATGGCAGGCAAACCCAGGTTTTCCGCGGCGAACGAGCGGCAGTCAGCGAGCCGCATGGATTTCAGTTTGCCCCAAACCGGCTCCGGGGTTGCGCAAGCTAGCCAGGAAAACGGGCCGCCAGCGGGCCAGTTTTTAAATAGATACCTTTGGGTCAAGGCAGGTTTGTAATCGTGTGGCAAAAATCCACAGTGTAGCAATCGAGGTTTAAAATGGAATTCCCCGACTGGATATACAATCAATACTTCAAGTGTCGTGGCGACTCGCGCAAGTCGCTTTCTCAATACGCAGACTTCCTGGGGGTCTCGCACCAGGCGGTTTCGGCTTGGTTCAACCGCACCCGGCTGATGCCTTGCTAACCAAGGTTTAGTGAAAAATAAGCGAATGAGCCTCAGAAACGCGGAATACCCAATCCTCCTAACCGGACTGATTCGATGCGCCGTTTGTGATTATTCTTATTGTGGAGCGAATGTCCGCAGGAATAAGCAAGAACATGTTGATCAAAGAGCTTACAGGTGCTCTTCAAAACTCAAAAGGGGGCCGGACGCTAAAAGACGAATCAACTGCAAGTCACCTGAGATTGCTACAGCTTGATTGGATAAAGCTATGTGGAGTGTTACCTGTAATCTTTTGTTGAATCCAGAGAAGGTTCTGAAATATCTGGACTCTACCCTCATGGATGAAAAGAATACCAGTATTTAAAATCAGGTTGACTTTATGGAGCGCCAACTATTGGAGTTTGCAGAAGGTGAAAAAAACTATGGAGAGCGTATAAAGCTGATGTGTTTGATGAAGTGGAATATGGTGCCAAACGCAGGGAGTTAAAAACAGCCACGGAGAAAATTAAACTGGAGTTAAAAACACTTCGAGTTCAGTTAACAACTTCTGCCGATATTAACCTGCAGAAACAAATAATCCTGAAGGTAGCTGCGCAGGCTAAGGCTTCAGGATTACTAAAAGATCTTCCGTTTGATGTTCAACAGCAGATCATCAAAATGGTCGTTGATCGAACAATAGTAAACCCCACAGAAGACTGGTTTAAGCTGGAAGGGGTTATCAACTGAACCTGGGAGCTTTCACAAAGTGGCAACTTAATGCAATCTCCTGCGGGTAAATGATGCAGTTTGTACCGGGCAGTTGCTCCATGAACAGGCCGGTATTCAGGTT
>JBBRWF010000212.1:0-7405 GCA_038249405.1 Anaerolineales bacterium | reverse complement strand
GTTGGGGTGGCCGGTAAGGGTGATGACCTGGTGACCCTGGGCAAGCAGGCGGCGGGTGATGTATTTTCCGGAATACGAGTAAGAACCTGTGACTGCGATTTTCATGAGTTTTTCTCCAGCTGCCGGTTTTGGGCAGCGTTGAATAGACCTGGGGCGGGTGCACCCGGTTTTGGGTTATGGTAAAGAGGTGACTGTCAGCTTAACTCAGGGCCTTAGAATTTTTAGGACGGTCTGGATGGTTTTGGGGCCAAGGTCGGTCAGGCTGGCGACGGCGCTGACCAGGATGTCGAAGGCGCTGAAAAACGAGTTTAGGGCGCGGACTCTTTCGGTTAGAAATTGGCGTTCGGGGGTGGATTCACCGGCTTCCAGACGGGTGAGGGTGACCTTGACCGAGTCTACGGCGCGGTCGAACTCGCTGTTCTGGCGTTCTTTTAGCACGGCGCGGATGGCTTTGTAGAAATCCGTTTCGGCCTCGTAGTAATCTTTGCGGTCGCCCAGGCGGGTGACGGGGTGGATGAGACCCATGCGGGCCAGCGCGCGCACGTTGGTGCTGATGGAGCCCTTGGTCAGGCCGCTCTGTTCGACGACTTCATCGAGCGAGAGCGGGGCCGGAGCCAGGTAGAGCACGGCGAATATGGCGCCCATGCCCTTGGGGAAGCCCCAGAACTGGCTCATGCTGCTGAGCCCTTCGACGAAATTTTGCTTGATATACGGCAGGTCATCGGTCATGGTTCCTCGTTTAGAACGTTTAGTTTGTACTAAACATAGTATATCACGTGATTGGAAAAATGCAAGTAGGTATCCGGGATTTGGCAGGTAATTGGGTCTTTTTATTTGGTGGAAGAATAATATAATATAGGGAGCGTTTGGTCGGGAGGATTGTCAATGGGCGACGATAGCAGCGGGCAGCAGTTGGATAATTTGGAAGACTTGCAGCAGCGTTTGCGCAGCTTGCAGGCCGAAAATGACAGGCTGCGCGAGCAGGGCGCATTTCCTTACAGTATGCTATTTAATGAGATGCTGGATGGATTTGCCCTGCATGAGGTGATTTGTGATGAGCAGGGTCAGCCATGTAATTACCGCTACCTGGATGTGAACCCGGCTTTTGAGAAGCTGACGGGCCTGAAACGCGCGGATATGTTGGGAAAAACCGTGCTGGAGGTATTGCCCGAAACTGAGCAGGTCTGGATACAGACTTTTGGGAATGTGGCGCTGACCGGCGTGCAGACTGAGATTGAAAGTTACTCGCGCTCGCTGGATAAAACCTTCAGAGTAAAGGGTTTCAGCCCGCAGCGCGGGCAATGCGCGGTGATCTTTGAAGACATTAGCCAGAGTAAACAGGTGGAGACTGCGCTGCGCGAAAGCGAAGAGAAGTACCGCAGTGTGCTGGAACAGTTTACAGACGGTTTTTTATTGCTGGATGAACAGGGCCGGATTGATGATTGGAACCTGGCAGCGGAAAATCTGACCGGGATGCGGCGCGAGAAGGCGATAGGCAGGTTTGCCTGGGATGTGCAGTGGGAGTTGTCCCTGCCCGAGCAGCGCAAGGCTACCACGCAGGAAGCGCTGGAGATGGTTTTTCACAAAATGTTGAACGGGGAGAAAGATCTGGCAGGCGAGTATGGCATGGATGTAAGATTCATCATGCCGGATGGCAAAGAGCGGGCGGCGCGCCAGTCTGTTTCGATGGTGAAGACATTCAAAGGAACACGAATGGGGATTGTGCTGCACGATATCACGGTTCAAAAAGAGGCTGAGGCGGCACTGCAGGAGAGTGAGACCCGTTACCGCAAACTGGTGGAATTATCGCCAGATGCGATTGCCATTCAAAGCGGCGGGCGGCTGGTGTACGTGAACGAATCTGCGGTACGCATGGCGGGGGCTGCCAGCGCGCAGGATATGCTGGGTAAATCCATTTTGGAGAGGGTGCATCCGGATTCGCGCGAGTTTGTGATGGAAAATATCCGCAAAGTGATGATGGATGGCAAACCTTCGATGCAGGCACAAGAGAAGTTTTTGCGCCTGGACGGGAGCAGCCTGGATGTGGAAGTGACGGCGCTGCCTTTTACGTACCTGGGCCAGCCAGCGGTGCAGGTGATTGTGCACGACATTACCGAACGCAAGAAAATTGAGAGTACGCAAACCTTTCTGGCGCAGCACGGCTGGGTAAGCCAGGGCGAAGATTTTTTTATTGCGCTGGCACGTTACCTGGCAGATTGCCTGGAGATGGATTTTGTGTGCATTGATCAACTGGAGGACGATGGGCTGAGCGCGCAATCCATTGCGGTGTATAGCGACGGCAAGTTTAAAGATAATATCCACTATACGCTTAAGGACACGCCCTGCGGGGAAGTGCCTGGCAAGACCATCTGCGTATTTCCGCAGCGGGTGCGGTATTTGTTCCCGCTGGATGCGGCGCTGCAAGAACTGGTTGCGGAGTCTTACCTGGGGAGCACGCTGTGGAGTTCTGAGGGTGTGCCGATCGGGTTGATCGCGGTGATTGGGCGGCGGCCGTTGCTGGATTCCGGCCTGGCTGAGAGCATTCTGAGGCTGGTGGCGGGGCGCGCTTCGGCAGAGTTGGAGCGCCGTTTTTCAGAGCAAGCCCTGCGCGAGAGTGAGGAGCGTTACCGTCAGCTGGTGGAACTTTCACCCAACGCGGTATTCGTTGGCAGCGAAGGCAGGATCGTATTTGCCAACGAGGCATGTGTGCGCCTGTTGGGGGCGCAGAGGGCAGAGCAAATTATCGGGCAGCTTTCCATCGATTTCGTGCATCCCGATTACCGTGAGTTTGTTTTGGAACGCCTGCAGCAGTTGGACGACGGGCTGGATAACCCTCCGATGGATGAAAAATTCTTACGCCTGGACGGAACGGTTTTTGATGTGCTGGTGAGCGCGGCGCGCCTGATGTACCGCGGCCAGCCTGCCACGCAGGTGATTGCGCAGGATATCAGCGAGCGCAAGCAGGCTGAACTAGCCCAAAAGCAGGCGAACACAGACTTGCAGGCGCACCTCAGCCGGATTGAGTCGCTGCAAGAGCAGCTGCACGAACAGGCTATCCGCGATTATTTGACCGGTCTGTATAACCGGCGTTACATGCAGTACACGATGGAGCGCGAACTGGCGCGCGCGGAACGCGAGAAAATACCGATGGCGGTGGTGATGATGGACATGGACCACTTCAAACTGGTTAACGATACGCACGGGCACCGCGCGGGTGATCTGCTGCTGGAAACCTGGGGCCGGGTGCTGAAGATCAACACGCGTAAAGAAGACATTGCCTGCCGCTATGGGGGCGAGGAATTTGTGATCGTGATGCCGGGCGCTTCGCTGGCGGCGGCGGTGGAGCGCGCTGAGTGGCTGTGCATGTACTGTTCGGAACTGCGCGTTAGTTACGAGGGTCACCTGTTGAAGATGACCATTTCGATTGGCGTGGCGATGTATCCGCAGCACGCGCTGGATGAGGAAGGGCTGTTGATCCGCGCCGACCGGGCCTTGTACCGCGCCAAGCGCGGCGGGCGCAACAGGGTGAGTGTGTTTAAGGAGTAGGGGAACAGGCAAAAGCGATTTACCGCTGAGCGCGCAGAGAAAACCAAAGGAAAGTTTTATTCCAATATTTCGGTGATTAAGGTGACTGTCACCTATAGCATTTTCTTGTTCACGGGGGCGAGGCGTGATAGACTCATATTATGGAATCAATTAAAGAGTTATTTCGAATAGGCGTTGGGCCTTCGAGCAGCCATACGATGGGGCCGCGGCGCGCGGCGCTGCAATTTTTGGCGCGTAACCCGCAGGCGGCTGCTTACCGGGTGACGCTGTTCGCCAGCCTGGCGGCAACCGGGCGCGGGCATTTGACGGATGCGGCGCTCAACAGTGTGTTTGGCGGCGGCAACCTGGAGATTGTCTGGAAGGCGGAGGAGCGCTTGCCGATGCACCCGAACGGGATGCGCTTTGAGGCGTTTGGCGCAGATGGCAGCCTGCAAGCCAGCTGGGAGGTGTACAGCGTGGGCGGCGGCGCATTGCGCGCAGCCAGCGAAATAGAGACGGACGGATTTGTGCCGGTCTATGATTTGACGACTATGCGCGAGATCCTGGAACGCTGCAAGCAGAGCGGGCAGGCATTTTGGGAATATGTAGAAGACCGTGAAGGGCCCGAGATCTGGGAGCACCTGGCGCGAGTCTGGAAGGTGATGCGCGCGGCGGTGCAGCGCGGCTTGCAAACCGAAGGCGTGCTGCCGGGCGGGCTGGGGCTGGCCAGGAAATCCTGGGCGTTTTACCGCAAGGCCAGCCTTTCGGGCGCGGCGCTGCAGCGGGCGGGGTTTCTTTCGGCGTATGCGCTGGCGGTCTCGGAGGAGAATGCCAGCGGTGGAGAAATTGTGACTGCGCCGACGTGCGGTTCGAGCGGGGTGCTGCCTGCGGTGTTGTACTATCTACAGGGCGTGTTGAACTGTTCGGATGAGGCGGTGCTGCACGCCATTGCGACCGCCGGGCTGATCGGTAACCTGGCCAAGTACAACGCTTCCATTTCGGGGGCGGAGGTGGGCTGCCAGGGCGAGATAGGTGTAGCCTGCGCAATGGCGGCAGGTGCGGCGGCGCAGTTGATGGGCGGCACGGCGCGGCATATTGAGTACGCGGCCGAGATGGGTCTGGAGCATAACCTGGGCCTGACGTGTGACCCGGTGGCGGGACTGGTGCAGATACCGTGCATCGAGCGCAACGCTTTCGCGGCAGCGCAGGCGCTGGCGAGCGCGGATTATGCTTTGTTTACGGACGGCGCTCACCGCATTTCGTATGATGATGTGGTGGCGGTGATGAAGGAGACCGGCCGGGCGCTGCCTTCGCTGTACCGCGAGACTTCCACCGGCGGGCTGGCGGCGGCGTATGTGTTGCGGCGCAAGAAGAAAGGCCTGGTGTGAGTATGCATCTTCGCAATCCGTATCGAAAAGCGTTTTATCCGATGGGGCTGTTGGCCGGGTTGGGATTGCTGGCGGCGTTTATTTTCTGGGTGCTCTCGCTGGCTGGCCTGGATTCCAGAATGCTGGCGGGGATGGGGATGGTTTTTTCTGGCATGTTCGGGTTGATCGTGGTGATTGCCTGGCTGCTGGGGCTGAACAGGCTGCGGCAGGCCGGTCAGTTTTTGGAGAGTGAGCGGCCGCTGCTGCGCTGGACTTATACGGAGGCCGAATGGCGGCAGCAGCGCGAGGCGGCCTGGCAGGAGCAAAGCGGCGATTGGAAACTTCAACTGGGCCTGATGACGCTGATCTTTGGGCTGGTGGGCCTGCTGGCGGGGGTGATGATTGGGCTGGATGAGAATGTGACGGCGGCGGTTGTGACGGGCGCGCTGGGTCTGTTGCTGGGCGGGCTGGCCGGGGCACTGATGGGTGCGGCGGTGGCGGGCGGCAGTGCTTTGAGCAGCCTGCAAGAGTATCGTGAGGCTGAGCCGGGGCAGGTGGCGCTGGGGGCGGGTGAAATTTATGCCAACGATGATTATTTTCGGAGTGATGGCGGCAGCAGCACTATTCGCCAGGCGGAGCTGGTGCGGGAGGGTTTGTTGGTTAAGTTGGAGGTTGATATGCTGATCCCCGGTCAGCGCAGGTCGTCGAGGGAGCAGCACTGGTCGATTGTGGTGCCGGCCGAATTTGAACGGCGGATGGAAGAGATGCTGCCGGTGTTGCGAGGCGATTAGCAGGTGTAACAGGCGCGAAATTGATTGTATTATCGCCATTCTCGGTATAGAATAGTAATATACGCTGTAGTGTTTTTTTTCTTCTGGAGAACCAGCCTGATGGAAATTATGATGTTTGCCATGCTCTGCATTGCGCTGGTGCGCTGTGTGGGGTTGGTGGTAATGACTGATTTTTTCCTGCGCCAGCGCCAGATGATCTATTTATGGCTGGCGTTTGGCTGGCTGTTGTATGCGCTTTCGCCTGTGTTCAAAATATTTTGGGGTTGGAATGACTGGCCGGGTTTTGAGTTTCTGTATTTGAGCCTGGCGCTGGAGGGGATGATGCTGCTGGTGGCCGGGGCAACCGGGTTGTTCATCAAGCATCCTTTGAAGTGGGTGTTGTTTGCCGCGGTGGTCTTATTCTTTGTGATGCTGGTGATGTATGCAACCGGTTGGGGCCAACTGCTGGCTGGGATGGTACCCGCGTTGCAGTTTTTGATGCTGGCAGCGGTTTCGTCGGCCTCGTTTGCGCGGCGCAAGACGATGGTAAAGGTGGGCGGCAAGAGTATTTATTGGCTTATAGCCATTTTTGTGGCAGGCTGCGGACAGGCGCTGATGTTTATTTTTTTGCACCCGCCGCAGCTTTCGGTGATGATCTATGCCCAAACGGTGTTGATGTCGGTGTTGATCATTATTTTTTTTATGCACCTGCAAAACAACATTTCCTTGAAGCGCGAACAGGAAAGCGATTCACGCTACCGGCTGATCGTTGAGAATCAGAGTGATTTGATCATCAAACTGGATATGAGCGGACGATTTTTGTACGCGAACCCCAAATATTGTGAATTGTTTGGTACCTCGCAGGATACGTTGCTGGGTACGCTGATCGAGCGTCATACCGTCGAGGCTGGCGCGGCAGAGGAAAACACAAAACATGCGCGGCTGGCGCTGTTCAAGAAGCCTTTCGCATGTTATGTGGAGGAGCGCACACTGACGTCCCAGGGCTGGCGCTGGCTGGCGTGGTCTGAGAAAACTGTCTTTGATGAGGATGATAATTTGCTGGCGGTTGTGGCTGCCGGGCGCGATATCACTCCGCAGAAAGAGGCGGAGGCGGAGATAAGGCGTTTGAACCAGGAGCTGGAGCAGCGCGTGGGAGAACGCACGGCGCAGCTGCAGGCGTTGAACAAGGAGTTGGAAACTTTTACGTATTCGGTTTCGCACGATCTTAAGGCGCCGCTGCGCGGAATTGAGGGTTTCAGCAAGATTTTGCTGGAAGATCACCAGGATAAGCTGAATGCTGAGGGGCGGCATTTCCTGTGGAATATTGTCAATATTGTGGGGCACATGCGCGCGCTGATCGATGACCTGCTGGCGTATTCGCGCCTGGAGCGGCGCACGGTGCGCAATCAAAGGATCATGTTGGAAGAGTTGGTAAATGATCTGTTAGCGGAGCACCGGTTGGAGCTGGATGAGCGCGCGGCGCAGGTGGATATAAAGCTGCAGGATTGTGTGCTGGAGGCTGACCAGGAAAATCTGCGCCAGGCGCTGGGGAATTTGATCGATAATGCGATCAAGTATTCGCGGAATGCTTCGCCGCCACGGATTGAGGTGGGTCTTGAGTGCGTGAAGCCCTGGGTGCGCATCTGGGTGAGAGATAACGGGATCGGGTTTGATATTGCGTTTAAGGAAAAGATTTTTGAGTTGTTCCAGCGCCTGCATGGGCCGGATGAGTACGCGGGTACG
>JBBRWF010000211.1:0-7421 GCA_038249405.1 Anaerolineales bacterium | reverse complement strand
GCAACCGCCACCGCAGATAGCGCTCAATCGATCGTTGCCGCAAACGCAACGGCCACTCAACAGGCGCTGAGTTCATCTGCCACTCAACAAGCCATGAATGTCACTGCCACCGCGGACGCGATCAATGCCGCAGCCTTTGCCACTGCCATGCATGGCCAGTCCGAAAGTGTTCGCCTGGCCGTGGAACGGGAGCAGATCACCAACCAGGCGCGGGCCATTCTGCCGATTACTTTCACAGCAGTCATCATCGTGGTGGTGCTGGTGCTCTTGTGGAAATACATGCAGGTACGTCCCATTCAGCGTGATAGCCGTGGAGATGCACCTTTGCTGGTAATCGATGGTGTGGTTTATGACGCGGATCGCAACCCTTTTTCTGTAATGCAAATGTTGAAAGGTCAGCCAAAAATCCCCATGCTGACACCAGCAGAACTGCAAGCACCTACCACTGCCCGCGATCAAGCGATTGACCTGGCGCGCGGTCTGCCAGCAGGCAAAGCCCAGCAACAAGTACAACACGCTCTGCTGGCTAACACCCAACCCACCTTCCAAGTGGTGCAATCCGACAAGCTGCCCCCCCTGATCACCGGAGATCCGGAGATGACACAAGTTCTGGACGCCGATTGGAGACAAGATGAAACCACATGAGAACCATCCACTCGCTCCACAAGTACCGTCTCGCATTGGTTTTGCCCAAATTATCGCAGAGCGAACTTTGCGTTTGCTTCTGCAACAGGATCTGGTGGTGCCAGGAACAAACAGCACTCCGGTCTTCTATGCCTGGCCAAGAGCGGAGCGGCTCGTGCTGGTCTTCGACCCAATGCGGCTCAAGAACATCGACGCAGTGCTTTCTAAGAAATTTGCGCACAGTCTTTCGACTGCCTTGAATGGCCGCCGCATCGCCACAACCAATACGCGCGGAGTTTTTCTCCAGGTAGCTTACGAACCGCCCAAAATTGGAGCGGGCTTGAAAGCGATAGCGCTGGATTTGGGCCAACAGCCTTCTCCGTTGCACGTTCCAATCGGCGCAACCGGCAGGGGACCATTGTGGCTTTCCATTCTGGACATGGACGCAGTTCTGGTGGGTGGCTCACGGCGCATGGGCAAGACTCGTTTCCTGCATGGCATCATCCAGGCCTTGATTCACGGTGGACAGGCCATGCTGATCTTGTGGGATGGTAAGGACAATGTCGAGTTTGGTCGGTATACCGGGCAGCGAAATGTACGAGCCATTTCGGAATTGGGCGAAGCCCTGCAGGAACTTGTCCTGGAGATCACACGGCGGGTCGGGTTGTTTCGCCAGGCAGGCGTCTCATCTTTGCCTGAATACAACGCCCGTCAGCCAGAGAAATTGTCCCCGCTGGTGCTGGTGATTGATGAGGCGGCCTTCATTCCCGAAGCAGATCAACCGGCGCTGATCAACCTGGTTGCCCGCGGAGGCGCGTTCGGCCTGCATCCGATCATCGCCACCCAGAAACCGGATGCCCAGGCGGTGCAGACGTTGATCAAAGCAAACCTTTCAACGTGCATTGCTTTACCCGTTCCCACCCATTGGGATTCGCAGGTCATTCTTGGCAGACCGGGAGCAGAAAAGCTCACCAAAGTCAAAGGCCGCTTGCTTCTGACCTGGAATGCTCGCCTTGTTGAAGCTCAGTCCTTCATTATAAATATTCCGGATTTGTCATCGGCAGCCACGCCATTGTCTCAAAGCTTGCTGACTGAAGAAGCTCTGCAAGTCGCTCATTTTGTGCTTACCCAAGGCGGTTGGTTTCAGGCCGGGGCGGTGGCAGATGCTTTTGGACATGGGCGCGAATGGGCTGTCGAGTTGGGGCGTTCCTGGGAGCGGACCGGTTATTTGACGCCTGTTCAGCGAAATGCGAAAGGACATCCCCTTGGCCGAAAAATGACTGACATTCTGCGCCGTGAAACCGAATCTGGCGAATCTCTGAATCTGGAGAATTTGGCGAATCTGGAGAATCTGGCTTTTAAACCAGTCGACAGCATTCAGTAGGCGGGGTATCCCGTCTGCTGTTCATCATCAATTATGGCTTACAAGGAGAATCTCATGCAACAGTACTTTGTCGGGTTCGATGCCGGGAACGGCGCCATCAAACTGTACGGGCCTGCAGGCGGCGTGGAAGTTTTATCGCAAGTGGCCACTAACGGCACAAAGAAAATTGTGAGCACCTTCGGCCTGCACAAGCAGAAAGCGCCCATGAATATTCTCAATGCGCACGGCTCGTTTTATATTGGCGCGGGCTCGCATGATTGGGGTCGTCCGGTTGAAAATCTGGACACAGAACGCAACAATGGCACACCTGAAATGGAAGCCCTGCTCGATGGCGGTCTGACCACGTTGATCCAACGCTATGGACAGTTTCCGGCTCCGCTTTCACTTGTCATTGGGTTGCCACAAGAAGCCCTGAGTGGTGATCAGGCTGACATCACTCGTGATAGTGTTCGCCGGTGGCTGTTGGGAACCCATATCTGGGAAGCGGATGGGCAGTCGTATTCCGTGGAAGTTTCAGATGTCAAGATTGCATCGCAGGTAACCGGTGCGCTATTTGATTATTTGCTTGATGAAAACGGCAAATTTATCCTGGAGCGCAAGCGAGCCTTCACAGAAGAAGTTGGTGTCATCTCGATTGGATTCGGAACAGTGGAAATGTTGGTGATCAGGAACCGGGCCATTGTCCAGCGCTTTACGGTAGGAACTACCTCCGGGGTGCGACGCCTGCTCGAAATTGCTGACAGCCAGAAAATGTACTCTTTGGGCGAATCCGACCTGAGGCTACGCCAGGGCAAAGTCGACCTATCCACTGCGTTACCGATCTGGGAACGCGAAGTAACTGGCGTGATCGAGAAACAATGGGGCAATTACTGGAAGCGTTTCGCGGCTATCTTGCTGGTCGGCGGTGGAACCATCTTGCTCAAAAACACGCTGCCTTACCGCTTCAATGGCAAGGCCTTCATTCCAGATGACCCGATTTTGTCAGTGGCACGCGGGCTATACAAGATGACACTTTCTGGCAAGGAGAAATAATGGCCGGGCGGAAACAACTGCCGGAATGCGCGATGCTTATTCGGGCATCCTTGATTTTGCGCGCGGGCGAGGATGATGATCTGATCCAGGCTTTCCAGGCTGTTCCCGCCCGCAAACGAGCTGCGTTTATCAAAGCAGCCATGCGTTCGGGCAGTTTCCAGAGCCTATCCTATGATGATCTGCCCAGTGATGACGATCTGGAACAAAGTATGGCCGATTTTTTGAAATAGGCATTGTTTGGCGCAAACTATTCACTCTTATTGTTTGCGCCAAACAATGCAATTCGATTGGAAATAACCACGATGCCTGAATATCTGTGCAAAGAAATTACCGCCGATGTAATCGGCACCTATCTGAGCGTGTTTCGCGCCACCTGTGCCTATCGCAGTGAACATTCTCCCCGTAAACTCGCTGGGGAGTTGATCAATTTCCTATCTAAACGTGGAAGGCAAACGGTGGAAATCGCTCAATCGAAGCCCAGAAGGAAGCCCTTCCAGCATCAGCCTGTTGAGCAGAGCGCATTTTTGGTCAATGGCCAAGTTCTGGTATTGGTGCTTAACGTTGTTCATTTAAATGACGGGGAACGAGAAGCCCTGGATAAATTGATCAGCGGAACGACTTGCGTCGTGGGTTTCGCACTGAATTTCGGCAATCGCTCCCCGGAATTTTGGCGAACAGAACGCAGCACAACAGCACAGAAAGGAGTTCACGCATGATACCTGAACAGGCCTGGCAGGCAGTGTTGGGCCAACTCCAAATGGAGATGCCTCGTGGTAGTTTCGATGCATGGGTACGCGATACGCACTATATTTCTTTTGCTGATGGGGTTATCACAATCGGTGCAAGAAATAAAAATACCTGCGAGTGGCTGGAAAACCGCCTGGTGAGTACGGTTTCACGCCTTTTAGCGGGTATGCTCAATCAAGTGGTGGAAGTGCTTTTTGTGGTAGACGAGACCGAATCTGACAGTATGGATGATGAAGAAACCGAGTCCGTACCGGAAGAAGAACGCCCGAATAAAAACGATTCGCTGGAGGTCGAAGCTGTTTGGGAATCAGCCTACGAACAAATCGTACATCCGGAAAAGGTCATCGCCCTGAATGCTTACTTTATTCGTCATCTGAGCGTGTTGGGACCAGAATTGGGTTGGATGTACATCGGGTTCCGCCAGGCAGCCTACAGTTCAGGAGGGCGCAATGGACAGCGCACAGCGCGTTTCACCGGAAAAGCCATTGCTGCTTTGAGTGGTTCGACCGAACGCACTTTTTGGAACCGGTCTGCCCGTCCTGATACCTGGCAACGTCTGGCCGGATTGGTCAACCTGGTAGATGAAAAACCACTCTGGGATGAAAAGAGCCCAACCCCCAAGCGCCTACCTCGCAAATATGCGGTCGCCATGACATTGCCATTGACCGCCTCGGATACCAGCGCATTACGCGGTTGGCTGTGCAAGCATCTGGAACAATATCCGGATGCATCCGGTGTGCTGGTTGCTGCCTGTGGCACGCCGGTCGATGAATTGCTCGACCATCCGGAAACATCCGGGGAAGCAACCCGACCATTGACAGTGCATCGGATTGTACATGATATGTTCGCCGATAAAATACCGGAAAAGGAGTTGGACGCGCTTGCCGAACGGTTACATTTGCACATGATGCCGCCCGGTAATTTGCTGGTGCTGCCGCTCTTTTTCGTGGAACATATTCTGCCCCACCTGGGCACCGGCCCGGGTTGGTTGTTGACTATCCTTCGAGACCGATGTTGGGTGGATCCCAAAAGCGGGGTAGCCCGCTCTCAGGTAACTGTACAGGGTGGATATACCGAAATGGCTGGTTGGCTGGGGTTGTCCCGCGCCAAGACAGTCTGGGAATGGCTGCGGGATCCCATTCTGAAAATCTATTTACATTACAGCCAGTCAGGTCAGGCAGAGACCAACCAGTGGGATACCGCGCGCACCTTCGATGTGTTGCTAGAAGAAGTCCCCGTTGAACTGGTGCAAACCTGCCTGCGCGAAAAGGGAGTGGCGCAATTTTCAGTATCGAGTGGCGCAGATTTCAGTATCGGAGTGGCGCGTTTTTCAGTCTCGGATGGCGCACTTTACAGTATCGCAGTGGCGCGAATTTCACAATTCAGTGGCGCGATTTGCAGAGTCTTTAATCTCTTAAACTCTTTAAAAGCAACTCAAAACATTAAAACCTCCACCCATCCCGCAAAGAGTAACAAACCAGCAGCAAAAAACATTCCGGATAATCAAAAAGGGGTGGGGGTGGCTGCTATTTCTATTTGGGATTTGGATATTTTGATGCAAAACAGCGCAGTTCGTACCAGCAACCAACGCGAACTCAAAAAACGCGGCGCAGATGCGCAGGCTTTTGTTTCCTGGCTGATTTATGGCGCATCTCCCGCGGCCACTAATTTGACCGGTCCGGTTGGCAATGCAGTTGTGCGTTTGCTCGATTCTCCAAAAACCGGTGCCGGTGGAGCTTGTAACATGTTGGCAGCAATTCCACCTCAGGAGTTGAAAGCTGCGCTTGAAAAAGATTTGAGGGGAGGTTTTGTTTCCACATCCGGGTATTCCCTGGTGCTCAAACAAGCCTCGGCCGATGTAAAAAACGAATTACTGCAGCGTCTTTTCGGAACGCAGCAAGGAGTAGTACCTTGAAATTGGCCTGAACACATTGAACGAAATCAGGCAGGCAACTGGTTGTTTTGCAGTTCAAGATTCACAAGTGCCCGTTTATGAAAAAAGCAATTTGTCTTTTCAGAGGGCAGCCAACGCTTCTAAAAGCGCGGTCACGCACAAGATGGATTTGATCCAATAGAGTGTTGGGAGAAGTAGAGTTGATGAGCCAGAATAATTTTGTCTTGTTTGGATTTCTGACGCTCGTACCAGAAAAAGAGCGTGTGATCAGTATGGAAGGAATCCCTTATCTTAAAGCGATTTTGGAAAGCGGTCCAGCAGCAGCTGGCGAGGTTCATCCGGTGTTAATCACAGGTCAATCTGCGAATGTTGCCTTTGCAGAATTCCAAATACACCCGGATGGATTTATAACGCTGGCAGAGGGTGGGTTCAAAACATACAACGAGATAACCCAGCCAGTTATTCACTATCTCAGGCCATATGAGCCGAGCGAATGGCTGCTAAGGAGGGCAGGGCTAATATAAAGAAAGCCACTAACAGACTGATATGAATTCGGTCCGTTGGTGGCTATTGCTCTAGTTTTGGATATGAGAAGAAAATTTTCCGGATTTATTTTGAGGTTGATCGCATAGCAGCCTACTACTCTTTTGGAGGATGCCAACCGACGGTCACCCAGGCTTGCCTGGCACGTACCAGAGATGGTCGGTTGAGATTCAATGCAATCACAGTGGCACGCCCCGTAGGAGTAATTCCGAGAATACGGTCTGCGTTCTCACTCCACGTAAAATGATCGTCCCATTTTTCCAATCTTGGATTGAACAGACGAACTGTTGCATTGGTTTGTGCATCCAGGGCAGCAATGCGATCCGACTTGTGCTCATTGCATAACGGACAAGCCAACCACAAATTATTTTCTTCTGTGGGTCCCCCAAATGATAGTGGAATCAGGTGATCGATCTCCATTGGCGCCCCAACTACAAATTCCGAGGTCAAGCAGTAACCGCAGCGATGTCTGGCTTGTTCAGTGATTTTTTGGCGCAGGGCTTTTGGAATACGCAGATCACTCATACAGATTGCAGTAAGCTTGAAACATCATGACCACGAGTCTTCAGTAGAGCGGCAGCCTGGGAACGTATCAACATACTGCGTTCGTAACGAAATACCAGCCCCCCTAAGGCTTGCTCTTCAACCATGCTCAAGCCTTCGCTCTGGCGTTTGATGTGAAGAGTCTCCATTTGGGCACTTTGGTCCGAATCGAGCCGGGTGCGAGCTGCACGCCAAAGTGCATCGTCATCGAGCAGCTCCAAATCAGCCACGGCTGCGGCCAGGATATCAGGGAGTTCTTCGCTGGCAGGTATGGCGGCGGTCACCACATCCAGTAGTTCCATTTCCACACTGCGGCGTGATTTTTCCGCACGTTTGCGCAGGCGATTGTAGATACTTTTTGGCAAGCTTAGCGTAATTGGATGGACACTCATAAATACCTCGTTTCTCTGCTTATATTTTACTCCGAAATCATTTGAACTCATTATTTGATAGGCTGCTGGCGTAGTCTTGATCAATTCCAAACTCAAGAATTTATCCTATAAAACAGCAATGTGTAATCATCAGATAAAGGGCGAACATCGCGGGTTACATAAGCCAGATACGCTTGGCATATTCATTGGGAGATAATCCCGGAATTGGCAAACCCTGATGCGGACGGTCGTTATAATCCAACAAAAACAGGCGCAGGAATTC